>JAAZOW010000184.1 GCA_012797575.1 Methanomicrobiales archaeon
CTACCGGATATCGATACCGGCGACGGCATTGCTCCTGCCCTACCTTCTCTGGGTGACCTTTGCGGCTTACCTCACCTACGGTATCTACACCCTGAACCCTCTTTAGGGTACGTCCTCGATGTTCCGCCAGACGTGGGCGAATCGCTGGAGGGCAGTGTAGTGTCCGAAGATTCCGAATAGTACGAGGAGCCAACCGAGATAGTTTAGACCGTAGATCTCCCCGGGGATCAGGACCGTGAGTGCGCCTGCGATCATGACCAACACCAGGCGATCCGCCCGGCCGAGGATACCCCCGTAGTACCTGCCGACCCCGACGGCCTGCGCCTGGGTGCCGATGTACGACGACATGAGGACCCCGGTCAGGGCGAAGACGCCGATCGGCCAGGATGCGGCTCCGCCTGCAAAGATGCCGGTGATGATGAAGATATCAGCATAACGGTCGATGACGTGATCCAGGAAATCACCGCGAGGGCTTGCCACCCCCATATCCCGGGCGAGTGCTCCGTCGAGCGCGTCGAATATGGCGTTGAGGGCGACCATGATGACGGCGAACACGATGCTACCGGCGTAGAACGCGGCACCCGCAAGTATCGATACAAAAAACGATGCAACGGAGAGCTCGTTTGGAGTGACCCCGAGCTTCCGGGTCAGGGTCACCACGGGCTGGGCTATGCCCTGCATATGCGGTCTGAGCTGGTCCAGTGTCATGCGGTACGGTCCAGGTAGTCGGTCCAGTCGATGGACCCGTAAGATGATAGCAGCTCCCCCCGGATAAACTGCTCGATCAGGTCGGCACATTCGCCGATGGAGAGAGCGGTCGTGTCCACTTCAAAGACCTGCTCACCCGGGTGCTCCTCGAGTGTCTCGATCAAGATGATGTCAAGGGTCTCCGCCTCGACGTTCTCCCAGACCTTTCCGGGGGGGTACTCCCTGGGGGACAGGCGCGCCCTCAGGATGTCGGGGCGGCACCTGAGCACCACCACCTTATCGCAGGGGAGATAGTGGGCAAGGTGTCCCTCGATGATACCGTCGAAGGGCTCAAACTCATCCGCCCACCGCTCAACGTCCACCACCAGCGTCTGGCGTTGACGGTCTTCCTCGATGATGTAGGGCTGCACCGTATCGATCAGGTGGACAACCCGGTAGCCCCGCCGCTCGAGCTCGGCCGCGACGGATGTCTTGCCAGTTCCGGGGGTCCCGGTGATGCCCACCATCATAAGTCTCTGATCACCTCGAGGAATCGTTCGTTCTCCCAATTTTCGCCGATACTCACCCTGATGTAGTGGTTATCGAGCCCGGGGAAGGAGGTGCAGGACCGGACGAGGACGCCCCCAGCCGCAAGCCGCTCCATCGCCTCATCGCCGGTATGGGGTGAGACGTCGATCATGACGAAGTTTGCGTCCGAGGGGAACGTGCGAAACGGTATCTCCTCAAGGAACCGATCTCTCCAGAGGCGGACGTGGTTGCATGCCTCACGCACCAGATCATGGTCGGCGAGAGCTCCGATCGCCGCTGCGAGGGAGACCGAGTTCAAGGCAAACGGTGTCGCCGCCCGGTTGTAGAAAGGTTCCAGCCATGCCGGGACGAAGGCGTAGCCGACCCGGAGCCCGGCGAGGGCGAAGACCTTGGACATCGTCCGGCCGAGTATCAGGTTCTCGTGTCGCCGCATCAGAGGCCGGTAGTCGATATCCGAGAACTCGATGTAGGCGTTGTCGAGGAAGAGCACCCCGTCCATCTCCTCGAGGATCTCCTCGACCGTGTCAGGCGGAACCGAGTTTCCGGTGGGGTTGTTCGGGGAACAGAGGAAAGCCAGTTTTGCACCCCGCGAGGCCTCGATGAAGGTTGCTATGTCGACCGAGAAGTCCTCACGGCGGGGTACCTTCACAACCCGGGCACCGTATGTCGCGGTCGCAAGCCCGTAGAAGGAGAAGGTCGGGGTCGAGACGACCACCGTCTCCCCCGGTTCGATGAGCGTCCGGATCACGGTCTCGATGACGCCGTCCATCCCAGCGCCGGTGACGAACTGGTAGTCGCCGTGGTGACGGTGGAGTGCCTCGATGAGCGGTGATGCCCGCACGTCCGGGTAGCGGTTCACCGCCCGGAGCGCTCTGCTCGCTGCCTCGATCGCAGCCGGTGAGGGGGGATGGGGGTTTTCGTTGCTTGCGAGCCGGGCTACCTGGTCGATGCCGTGCTCCTGCGCGACATCCTCCGCCGACTTCGCGTAGGAGTAGCCCGCTGCACCCACGTAGCACGCCCTAACCAAGTGCTGCATTGACGACATCGATGGTTGTGTCGATCTCCTCATCTGTGATCACGAGCGGCGGGATCAGTCGGAGATTTCCGTCGGCAGCACAGTTTACGAGCACGCCGGCCTCAGCGCA
>JAAZOW010000066.1 GCA_012797575.1 Methanomicrobiales archaeon
GATGTCGGAAATACCGGGAAGAGATACTCAGGTTCATGACTGATTTCCGGGTGCCCTTTACCAACAATCTGGCTGAACGAGATATCAGGATGGTGAAAGTTCAACAGAAGATCTCCGGGACATTCAGGAGCAGGGAAGGAGCAACGAACTTCTGCAGGGTACGGGGGTATATCTCAACAGTCAGGAAGAATGGGGAGGCGGTACTCATGGCAATAGGTGGGGCATTCAGAGGAGAACCCTTCATGCCATCGGTAGCGTAGTGGATACCTGACCTGTTACAAATATAGTTATATATAATTCGTTCGCTGCATTGAACTGACGCGTTCCAGCAGATTTAGGTATTCTATCAGAGTCTGTAGCCAGAAGGGGGTTGGGGGCGCCGCAGATCTGCTGGATATCCGGGCGTCTCGCTCCTCCAGGATCACAAAGATGGCAGGTGAGGAGTCAGTCTACCTCCATCATGAAAGTAGCAGGGTGGGTGGCGAGCGGTCAGCCCGGATATCTCATACCTTCACCCTAAAGAGTGCCCGGGCCAGCCGTTCGACGAAGCCTTCCCGGGGTGCCGGGGCTTCGTCTTCAACGTACTCGATACCGGCTATATCCGCTGAGATACGCTTAAACGCCTTGGATGCTTCGGATGTTGGATATTTCACCACGACCGGTGACCGGCCGGCCGAAGCACGCCGTACGTTTGGATCCTCCGGAACGATCCCGAGCACCCTGACCCCGAGGAGTTTCTCCATCTGTGTGTGGCTAAATTCACCCGTAGCGCCGGCGACCCTGTTGACGATCGCCCCCTCGATATGCCCGCCGATCGTCTCGGTCAGGATCTTTGTCTTTAAAGAGTCGACTATCGAGGAGATTTCAGGGTTTACGACAAGGATTACCCCATCAGCGACTGTCAGCGGGATGACACCATCTCTGCTAAGTCCGGCGGGAGCATCCATGATCAGGACGTCAAACTCACTCACGAGATCGACCATGACGTCTTTGAGCCGCTCCGGCTTTGACTGTTGGAAGCCCTGCAGGGAGAGTCCGCATGGCACAACCTTCACGCCGAACGGCCCTTCGTAGATGGCATCCCGGACGCGCGCTTTACCTGCCAACACCTCGTGCAGGGTCACCGGAATATTTTCAAGTCCCAGGATAAGGCCAAGGTTTGCCATCCCGACATCGGCATCCAGAATGCATGTTCTCTTCCCATACTGTGTCAACATTGGCCCCAGGTTGGCTGTGACTGTTGTTTTGCCGGTGCCACCTTTACCAGACGCGATTGTATATACCTTCACCATATTGACCACCTGCTGCTACCGTCTTGATCTCACGAACCTTACACCCAGTGCTGGAGGGCATTCCGGGTATCCCGCTCGAGTGCGCTCGCCAGTTCAGCAGAGAGGGGATCTGAAGGGCGGATGATCCCGATGACTACCTCTCCATGATGGGGGATACCAAGGAGCTCCGCCCCGGTCTCATCCTGCAGCTTTCCCTGTGTGTAGAGGTAACTGCACCGGGCTGCCTCGTCCTCTGCACCCGCCTTCGTCGACCCTATCAGAAGGCCGTCTGCTGTTGCCAGCGTGAAGGATGCAAGGCCGTACTTCTCGGTGATCGTGCCCAGGCATTCCTCCAGGTTTCCGGCGTTCCGGGGGTCGATCTCTTCAAGCGAGGGTGTGGATCTGGCAAGGCCAGTCCCTCTATGCGTCTCCATACCACCAGAGGAGCCTCCGGCCTCCGGTTTGGTGAGAGCTCGACAGATCTCTCTGAGGTGGTATATGGTGCCAGCAAAGCCGACAGCTGCGATCACTGTGAGTGTACAGAGAAGTAATTTGATGATATCGGTCGAATCCATTCTGTTACCAACTCCCAAACCTATGTATCTCTCTCCTGGATGAGATGATCAAGGTGGATCTTTTTGAGCATATCCTTACAGTTCACTTTGAAACTGTTGACGAGGTGCTCGATATCCATTCCTTCCATGTTCTGGAGGAGCATCTCGAGTTCGTCGTCTCCCGGCAGGGGTGCTACAGTCCTCTCGTCTCCGGGTTTCGCCCGGGGCATGGGGGCCTGGTGCTGCTCGCCGCCAGACGGTTCAGGTCGGCGTCTCGGCACTGCGGGTGCCGCACCATTCATCCCTCCCGGGCTGGCGGGTGACTTCTTCGCTCCCGTGACCGCCTTCTCCGGTGAGGTGCCCCGACTCCCGATAGCAAACGGCCGATTGAACTCAAGGGCAAGTTGTATCTGATCGGGTGTCAGAAGGTTCAACTCGGCCGCCACTTCGCTCTCTTCATCCCCCAGGATCATCTCCAGCGCTTGCCGCCCTTTCGCACTCCCGTATTCAGCAAGCACCGCCAGACCTTCGCTGAACACCAGAACGATGCTCTCATTACCGGAGACGATCGTGCAGATCCCGGTAAACTGTTTTGAGATCATCTCTTCTACTAGGGCACGGGATGTCGTGGATTTGATGAGACGATGGAACTGACCTCGTGGCAGTTGCATATAGACAACTTCAGCTCACTGGTATGAAATAAGCTTTGCTATTTATGTCTTTGGAGATGGGCGTGAGATAGTGGTGTAGTTAGAGATTATTTGATTGTGAACTACCCCGCGTTCGCGGACGGGGCTTCCCGGCTATCATCGATAATACTTGCATCACAGTGATGTGATGTAGCGGTATTATCTCCACAGGCTCGAGAGGGCTGTTCCATCCCCACGCGATGAATATTCACCGCGGCATTATGATCTCTATCGGCAACGAACCCACAGTATGGGCATTCGTGGACTCTCACAGAAAGCGTTTTTTTCACAATGCTCCCACAGTTCGAGCACATCTGTGTTGCGTCACGAGGATCGACTTGAATGAAGTTCGTACCAGCACTTTCAGCCTTGTCA
>JAAZOW010000119.1 GCA_012797575.1 Methanomicrobiales archaeon
CTAGCGAACCCTTCCTCCACCTCTCCTACCGCCTTTCCCATCCACCACCCAAACCACGGCAGGTACTCAGATTTCACTCTCTCCTTGCGGCAGCACTGCACCATCCCCGCCCAGATTATAGACCTGATCACACGCAGCCTCCTCTCGTATCAGAGATCGGGGATCAGGTAGCTCTTCGTAGAAGACGAGTACTCCGGCGGAGAGGTGCCGCCCTTCAGGCTCCGGGCAAACTCCTCGCCTCCCCGGATGAGCTTCTCCGAGACGTATCTGCCCAGTACCCGTAGCGGCCAGCTGCCGGTGTAGACGGCATCCCTGAGACCGCGGGCCAGGCGCACATCATGTTCGATGCAGGAGCCGAGGAGCGCCCAGTGGGCAGGCGTCATCTTCTCCATCGTGAAAGACTCCGCCAGCGAGAGCCCTGAGTCCCCCATAGCAACAAAATTCATGGGGACCAGGAACACCCGGAGATCTTTGAGCTCATCCACCAGCTCCTGGGTCATCAGAACATCTTCCTCCGTCTCCCCCGGCAGACCGACGACCATGGTGCAGGCGAGCACCCAGCCGGAATCGCTGAGGTGAGAGAGGCTCTCCACGACGATATCATGCCAGATATTGGGTTTTGCCGGCAGGCTCTTCCCCCGCATGTGCTGTTCCATCAGACGGGGGCTCCCCGTCTCGATACCGGTCTGGGATCCGATCCAGGATGTCTTTGGCAGCGCAAGAACCCTCTCTGATACCTGATCCACCAGTTCGGGGTGGTGGTAAGCAGTGGCAAGCGCGATATGGCTGCAGGCAAACGACTCCACCCCCTCGATGGCAACCACCCGATCCACCAGACTCACCACCTTCTCCGGATCCGCTGCAATCGTCCTTGAGCCGTAGCGCAACATATCCTCGGAGTGGAGGAGCGCCGAAGTGCACCCGGCCCGCACATTCACCTCGACATCCCGGACGATGTGATCGACGGGCTTATGCACCACTCTCAGGCTCCCCGGGGTACAGAAGGCGCAACCCCTCCCGCATCCCCGCGAGATCTCCACAAGGCCATGGATTGTCGGCCGCAGTATGTTCGGGATACGGTCAACCGGAACATCTTCTCCCTGGATAATGCTTGGGACATCTTCACCATCCAGGATCTGCCGGCAGGCGCGGGGCATCGAGATCTCCCCCATACCCATGTGGATGTGGTCGATCCGCAACTTCTCCATGACCGCAGGGTCTGAGACCTGCCAGGCTCCTTTGCCCCCGACGATGGTCGTGGCATCGGAGAGGAGTGGGTTTCTCATAAGCTCCAGAAACTTGATACGGTTATACGGCGGACCGGTCCGCGCAATGTCCACAAACGTCGATGTCGGCGGATTGATCCCCAGAGGATCGTGCGCCCCGATCGCTACAATACGTGTCTCATCGCCGATCATCTTCTTGAAGTCCAGGGGATGGACCACAGCAACCTCCTCTTCCGAGAAGCCATCGCGGATGAACGATGCCTCAAGGGTCCGCAGACCCAGGTCCGAGTAGACCGCCCTCCCCTTCTCTCTCTTCACGGGAGGGGCGAATGCGTAGAAGAAGAGCCAGTCCGGCAGAATGCCCTGAGGAGCGCAGGTGGAGAAACCAAGAAACATCCCGCCCCGGTAGGTGCTCATCATCGTCTCATCGGCGGTGAGAATGATCGTTGGAGAGTGTCCCATACATGCCACCTTCCGCCCGGGAGGGGAGGGGAGCATATTTATATTTACCGAGGGTGGTGGGGGGAGACGTCTCCACGGCCCCTGACAGGAGAGGCCGTGCAACCGGACATCCAGGAGAGGGGGAAGTATTTTAGTGGGTAGCTCCTCTAAAGGAGCCTCTCAATCGGGCGCCAGATGGGAGGATGGAATGGTTTTTTGGGATAGAGTTCGTGGGGCAGAACCCTTTCAGGATCATGGGCGCTGGGGATCCCCTCCACGGGATCGCGGCTATACATCGGCACAGATGCCACCCCGACTGGCTTTCTCGCGCCGACCCCTCCTCACATGGGGGAGGGGTGGGGGCCTGTAGAAGGGACAATGGCACCACCCACACCATCGCGCCCCCGGTGGGGGAGGGAAGTGGCCGGCATAGACCTCACGGTATTCGCCCTCGCGTTTGCACGGATGGGGGATGCCATCGGAAACTCCATCCTGATCATCGTCATCCCCCTCATGATCGTGCAGCTACCCTCGCCCCTCCTCCCCATCCCCGAACCCGAGCGGGTCGGTGTGCTGATCGCACTCTACGGGTTCCTCGCCGCATTCGTCCAGCCCATCGGTGGAGCCCTCATAGACCGCACAAACCGGCACAAGATATTCATCCTGATAGGCCTCGCCACGATGGCCGTATCCACATCCGGATTCTCCTTTGCCACCACGTTCCTCGACCTGCTGGCACTGCGTGCGCTCCAGGGCATCGGGTTTGCGTTGACGATCCCGGCATCCGTTGCGATCGTCACGATCGTGACCCAGAAGACGACCCGAGGCGAGTCGATGGGAATCTATAACAGCTCACGGTTCCTGGGCTTTACCGTAGGCTCCCTGATCGGAGGATTCCTCTACACGACCTACGGGCCGGATATAGCCTTCTATACCGGCACCGGCTTCATCGTCCTTGCCATCATCCTCGTGCAGGCCTTTGTGCAGGAGATAGAGGTGCCAGATGAGGAGACGGTCCCGGCAGAGAATAAGGTGAAGCGGAGAAGCCCGTTCAGCCTCCCGGGCTCCGA
>JAAZOW010000265.1 GCA_012797575.1 Methanomicrobiales archaeon
ACATACTTGTGCTTCGTGCATGCTCCTCCCAGAGCTGGGCGAAGACCCTCACCTGCCGGGTGTAGACCGCTGGGAGATCATCCTTGTACTCGAGCGTCGTCGGGGTTGTATGGTGTCTCCGGAGCCGGGCGAAGACCGCCGCAACGTCAAGGCCGCCGTCGGGGTGGTCGAGTTCGAGGTGTTCGTCAACGGTTGATCCGCGTCGTATGTTCGAGAGGTGGTGGAGGGTGACGTTGAGGGATTCGAACCGCTCCAGCTCTTCGGCGAACGAGAGGTTCTGGTAGTTTGTGGTGCAGGCGAGGTGGGGGAAGTCGAGACAGAACTGGGTGATCGCTTCTCCAGCGAGGGTTCCTAGGTCGTGGGCGGTGTTGCCGAGCAGGGGGTAGCCGGCATAGACTGCGGGGAGATTTTCGAGGGTCAGGCGGGGGTCGGGGTAACGGTCGAGGAAGTTTGGGAATTCGTCTTCTGCGGCGGCACGCTCGCCCGGGAGGTAGCGACCTGCGTGGAGGACGATCACCTCTGTGCCGAGCACGTCTGCAGCTTCGTAGGTCTGGGCCATCATCTCCTCGATATGGTTCCTGATCTCGGGGAGCGATCGGTCGTCGTAGGCCGCCGGGGCGCAGGGGTTCACCCCGTGGCTGTGGTAGGGAGCGTGGATGACCGGGGGGATGCCTGTCGCGGCGATACCCTCGAGGTGTAGCTCCCCGGGTATGATCTGGACCTGGATGTGGTCGATTGCGCCCTCCTCGTGGAGGGTTTCGAGCAGCGCGAGTGTTGCCGCATCGTCGGGCCGCACGCTGCAGCCGAGGTTGTAATCAGTCATGGATCACCCGTTGTATGTGGGGGGTTCTAATCTACGATGGAGATCTTGTCAACAGAAATACGTAGAGATATCGGCGGGCGCACCGCAGGGGCAGGGCCGTGCACATTTCCAGGGATAGAGAGAGTAGCCCGGAGCAGATTCGAACTGCTGTCGCAAGGTCCAGAGCCTTGCATGATTGACCTCTACACTACCGGGCTATTCGGCTCTAAAATATTGATTGTGAGTCCTAATTAAGGTGACGCCCGGGGTCATACCCGGGATGCCCTCTGGCACCTCCTGCAGGCCCGGCAGACCTCGGCGATGGGCTGGATCGCGGTGCCCAGCTTACAGAACGGCTCGATGTCGTCGAGGTCCCGGAGGTAGTATACGTGGGGGACGAGCGC
The DNA here is from genome assembly GCA_012797575.1 of Methanomicrobiales archaeon. GTDB lineage: Archaea > Halobacteriota > Methanomicrobia > Methanomicrobiales > Methanoculleaceae > Methanoculleus. Next base: position 1,207 of record JAAZOW010000265.1, read on the forward strand.
GATGTGGGTGTAGCGCCCGACGCCTGCGCCGATCCGATCGGCGATCGCCCTCTGGAGGTGCACAAGTGCGTACATGTTCGAGCCTGCGGCGGAGAGGATGTCGTTGCTCCGGAAGACCACCTTCATCTCGACCTTCCCGTCCCGCAGCAGGCACTGGACGAGCTGCAGGCAGGGGCAGTCATCGAGGTCCTCATCGACGACCGGGTTCCACGTGATCGCGACCGCCCGCCGGGTGGTCGGGGCGCGGGCGAGTTTCTCCGCCACATAGTCGATCTGGTCGATGTGGACGTCCCCGCCCTCTGTGGTGAGCCGCTCGCCCCAGTCAAAGAGCCTCCGGTGGTAATCGTACTCGAACTCCGCATCTGAGCCTTCGAGGAGGTTTCTGGCGTAGGCGTCCAGGAACCGTTTCTGGAACCGGGAGGAGGGGCTCACCATCGGCTCGCTCTCCGGTGCGGCCACCTCGAGTGCGAGTTCGTCGCACTCGACCGTCACCTCCCCGTTCTCGGTCTCCAGCACCCACCCCTTCTCGAGGACGGCCCTGACCGCCAGTTCATGTGCCCGTGCAAGCGTCGGTGCCCGAATGATCCGCATGGAGAATGGTTTGTGGGCGGGAGTAGAAAACCCTCCGGATGATGCCCCCGGCATGCGGCGGGTGGGGGTGATGCGCCCGCCGCCCGGGTATGGGATCGGAGAACCCTGCTTTTCGGGGCAGTAGAACTCTCTGATCGAGAGGTAATTCTGCGGTGCCTCAACTCACCGTCACGTTTATCGGTTCTCCCCCCTACCTCTCATTCATCAGGTGGATCAGATGTCCAATATTACCATCAGGGTTCCCCGGGATATCGTCCAGGCACTCCGGCTCCCTCCCGATGCCGTCGCTGTCGAATTGCAGCGGGAGCTTGCTGTGGCGCTCTACCAGCGGGGTATCCTCTCTTCCGGGAAGGCGGCGGCTCTTGCAGGGATGAACCGGTGGGAATGGGGAGAACTCCTCGGGGCACGGAAGATTCCCCGGCATTACTCCGATGAGGATCTCGACCGGGACATTACCTATGCCACTCGCAGTCAGTAATTCTTCTCCACTGATTCATCTCTCAATGGTTGGGCGTATCAGCCCGGCTCCGCCGCTTTTCGTCTGTCAGTATTCCTCCTGCGGTCTGGCAGGAGGTCGTAGAACAGGGCGGTAGCCGCCCGGGGGCGGCTGAGGTCCGGGATGCCCGCGAGTCGGGGTGGTTACAGGTGATCGAGCCCTCCGATAAGACTCTGGTGCTCCTGCTCAAGCAGGAACTTCACGCGGGTGAAGCAGAAGCCAATCGCCCCTGCTCTTGAAGTTCGGCCCGATGTGCTGCTCCTCGATGAGGCCGAGGCCCGTCGCGTAGCCGGGCTCTATGGCCTTCCCA
>JAAZOW010000307.1 GCA_012797575.1 Methanomicrobiales archaeon
AGGCGGGTGCTGAAACATCATGCCTTTCCCGAGATGGGCCCGCTCGTGAATTGGCATGTAGGTGATCTCCTTCCCTTTAAAAACAATAGACCCGGACGTAATCGTATAGCCGCCAAATCCCATGATGGCCTTGAGCAGCGTGCTCTTTCCCGATCCGTTCGGGCCCATCAGGACATGAGTCTCCCCCTGCCCGATGTGGAGGTTGATATCGTGGAGCACTTCGGTGCCATCCACGCTCACGTGTAAATCACTGATATCCAGCATACGGCACTCCGTTATGTATATGTCGGGGGATACATTAACGCTTGTAACATAACACCTGTTCTTTCAGCGGGGAGAAAGGCGAAAGATGCCGCAAATCCTTCATTACACTAAACTAGCACTAATATGAGGCCTGATTGACATAAAAATGCCGGAAATTTGGCAGAATCCCGCCCCTTCACTTTCACCCCGCGCACGGCCTATGGTTAAATAGCGGCCTCACCCCGTTCTGATGTATGGAAAGAACTGCATTCACCACGTTTGCCTGTCTCGTCGAGCGGGCCGCCCGTCATCCGACCATTGTTCGGCGGAACCAGATGCGTAAAGTGGCGTATACCAGCACCCGCGAGCCCGGGAACCGTATTTATTCGTGAGGCCAGGTCATCTCTGCGGGACTCTCGGAGGCATGAGCGGGAAGGCCCCCGCGTTAGAAGATATACAAAAATAACTTAAGCATATCCTCCCTTCGGACACCCGGAGGCTCCCGGGTCCCGTTATCACCTCTGGCAAGAGGGGGAGACCCTGCCCACTACATCGTCCGGGAGTAACCTCCCGGGGTCACTCCGCCAGGTAGGCCCTGGCACGGAGATACGACCCGGGACGGTCGTGGGCGTGAGTGACAAGGTGGTTGTAGAGGTCGACAGCGGCCCGTGACTCCTCGAGCAGGGCGTTGTAGGACCGCACCGCATCGTTGTAATCCCGGGCTTTCCGGTTATATTCAGGGACGAGACGGTTGTATTCCCGGACCTCCCCCGACCGGGAGAGGGCTGTCATCCTCGTGCCGAGCGACTCGATATACTCTTTCTCTGCCTCAAGTTCTCCTACGCGCATCCCGAGCTCCGGCGCGAGCGCCTCGACCCGAGCACGAGATACGGAGAGAGCACGTTCTATCGTCATGACCTGGTCACACGCGGCATAGTATCGTGGGCCGTCACCGACCGGGATCACCAGCGGGTCGGAGGCGAGGACCGTCCCGTTCGAGAGCACCGGGGGCGGGATGCCCACGTAACTTGCGTTCGTCGTCTCGATGTAGGCAAGAGGGGTGTTCTGGTAGTGGCACCCGGCGCCCCCCACCCCCACGGCCATGTGCGCCTCGTCCCCGAAGTAGAAGAGCGCAACCTGGTAGCCTTCCCGGGCGAGAAGCCCGGCGAGAAGAAGACTTTTATCGTCGCAGTCACCCTCTCCATCGCCGTAGGTCTCGATGGGGAACTTCGGTTCGGTGATCGAGTCGTCGGTCCTGTAGGGGATGGACTGGACGAACACGGTGATCAGTTCGAGGTAACGATCGTCATCGAGCCCCTCACGGTCCCTGATCTCGCGGAAGGCCGTGGTAAGGTCCGCATAGAAGGGTTCCTGATGAGATTCGTTCGCAAACGCCTGGTAGTAGATGGGGATCCACTCCTCTTCGGAGAGGTCTTCGTAGAGGTGGAGTCTCCGGTCCGCCTCTTTTGCGCCGGCATAGACCGCCGGGTCGATACCGATCCTGATCGTCTCCTCCCCGTCCTCGAAGTGGAAGGTGTAGATCGGGAGGTGGTCGAGGCTCGCCCCCTCGACCGGCACGATCGCCGGTGGGACGGCTGCCGGAGGGAAAAGATCGCCCAGGCACCCGGCCCCGAGGGTCATGGCGACGAGGACGAGTATGGCAGAGATTTGTTTCCACATGGTATCAGGGGTACGCAGGGCATTTCCCTCCGGCGTGCCGGCAGATGGTTATCATGTCGTCTCACTCCACCTGTTACCCCCTGAGAATAGTTATAGGTGCCCGGGCACCCTGCCTTGTGACATGGGGACAATCTTCATGTAGGTTGCAGGAGATATCCGGAAACCGCCACGAGAAGGAGGGCATACGATATGGATGCGTTTGAACGAATACCGGTTGATGTTCGATGGAAACTGGCTGCACACGAACTCTCGGTGTTGCCGCTTGTCTATCGCAGGGCTATCAGGGACGGTGCCGACGACCAGTTCTATAACGAGGTCGAGCGGGCGGTCTGGCAGGAACTGGGCAGGGAGGTGGGCGTCATCGCCCGTGCCTTCGGGATGCCGCTCGGGAACGCACACGAGGTTGCAGAGGCGTTTGCGGCGGCTACAAGGGTGCTCTTCGGGCCTGAATACAGCTACGACATCAGGGACTCCGCACCTGACGAGGTGGATCTGACGATCCGGAAGTGCGCGATGGTGGAGAGGGCCAGAGAGGCGGGGGAGAACCCTCTTGCTGCCTGCAATGTCTGCCACGCCTTCGCAAACACCGCGATACCGGACCTGAACCGGAACTACGCTCCAAAGTACCGGGGCAGCATCTGTGCCGGCGATGGCACGTGCTCGGTCACTATCAAACCCGGACGGGAGTGACACGGCGGGCCCCCTTCGGATGCATGCCGGGAGGGGGACATCGAGGCAACGGTCCCGCTCCCCGATCGATAGCATCAAATTCGCGGCCGCTGATATCCGGCAACAGGAACCGCCATGAGTATCATCCTCATTCCAATCGGGAAGGTCAATCCGGCAGATATAACGATGCTCGAGGAGCCGCTGGAGGCGGTCTTCTCCCGAGCTGTCGTGACCGGGAAGAGGATCGCGCTCCCTGCAGCTGCGCGTAACGCCGCCCGCAACCAGTACGATGCCGAGGTGATGCTCGAGTTCCTCTCGCTCTCCGGGGAGACTGCCGGCTACGACCGGGTGCTGGGGGTCACCGACGTCGATCTCTACCTCCCAGGCATGAACTTCGTCTTCGGACTCGCGGGCCGGAGGAACGCCGTGATCTCCCTCCACCGCCTCAGGCAGTCGTTCTACGGCCTGCCGGAGGATACGGAGGTCTTCCGGCGCCGTGCAGTTGTGGAGGCTGTGCATGAACTGGGGCACACCTTCGGCCTCTCTCACTGCGAAGACCCCCGGTGTGTCATGCATTTCTCAAACACCATCGCCGAGACCGACCGGAAGGGGCCGGCGTTCTGGACGGTCTGCCATCCAAGGGTCAAGACCGGGGAGGCGGGACGGCGGTGACCGGGAACCTGCTCATCACCGGACGGCCGGGCTCCGGGAAGACCACGCTCATACGCCGCCTTGCGGAGCGTTTTGCCGGCTGTTCGCCGGTCGGGTTCTACACCGTCGAGGTCAGGGAAGAGGGCATGCGGGTGGGGTTTGACCTCGTGAGCCTCAGCGGAGAGCGGCGCCCCCTCGCTCGAACCGGGTTTCCCGGCCCCTGCCGCGTGGGGAAGTACGGGGTCGGTATTCCGGGGTTTGAGGAGTTCCTCTCGTCAATCACGTTCTTTGCACCGGACGCCCGCCTGGTGATCATCGACGAGGTCGGGAAGATGGAGTGCTATTCGGGTGTCTTTCGGATGGTTGTGCGGGAGGTGCTCGACGCCGCCACACCCTGCGTTGCGACGATTGCACAGCGGGGTGTCCCGGGGCTCGACCGGATCAGGGGCCGGGCAGACGTCCGGGTCGTGGAGGTGACCAGGGCAAACCGTGACCACCTCCTGCCGGAACTAGAGGCAGAGGTGCGGCGCCTGGTCGGCGA
>JAAZOW010000153.1 GCA_012797575.1 Methanomicrobiales archaeon
CTCAAGGTGCTCTTCAGCGAAGAGTCGCCAGGCGAACCCACCGCCTGGCTCTGGGACTTCGGGGATGGCGGGAGTTCGACGAGCCAGAACGCAGAACATATCTATACCGAGCCCGGCACCTACGACGTCACCCTGACCTGCAGCAACATGGCGGGCAGCGCGACGTATACAAGGCACAGCTACATCACCGTCCTTGAGCCCCTGAAGGCTGACTTCTCGGCAAACGTGACGGAAGGCAGGAAGCCGCTTTCTGTGATATTCACCGACCGATCAAGCGGCAGCCCCGCCTCCTGGGAATGGGACTTCGGGGACGGGGGGTCATCGCGCGAGCAGGTTCCGACCCACATCTATCAGGATGCCGGGACTTACGCGGTCAGGCTCTCAGTCTCGGGTGATGCTGGCCGGGATGTGAACGAAAAGATTGGCTACATCAGGGTCATCGCCCCAACGCCGGTGGTGGCAGGGTTTGCTGCAAATGCCACGGGAGGCAGAGCTCCACTCTCTGTGGCATTCACCGATGGATCGGAGGGCGATCCTGGATCGTGGTCGTGGAAGTTCGGGGATGGGGGAACCTCGAACGAACAGAACCCCGTCCACGTATACCAAAAACCCGGCCGCTACACCGTCTCGCTGAGCGTGGTAGGCGATGGGGGGAGGGATACAGTCACCAGGGACGGCTACATAACGGTCCTTGGGCCGCCAAGCGCAGACTTCACCGTCAACGTGACCCGTGGTGCCGCGCCGCTCGCGGTCCAGTTCCGGGATACCTCCTCCGGTGAGGCCACATTCTGGCTCTGGGACTTTGGGGATGCGACCAGCTCGAATGAACAAAATCCCGTCCATACCTACACGACCGCCGGGAACTACACCATCAACCTGACTGTGGGGAACGCCGCCGGGAAGGCCATCGCGGTGAAGGAGGGGTATATATCGATCAGTCCGGCCCCGACAGTACCGGCACCGGCGAGGCCGCCAAGCGGTGGTGGAAGCGGTGGAGGCAGTGGAAGCGGTGGAAGCGGTGGAAGCATTTCTGCCCCACCAGACCCGGGGTGGACCGCCGGGCCTGTGCAGACGGATACCGCCGTCCCGGGGGGCGACCATGACCATGGAGACCGATCCTTCGGGATCGCTTCGCCGGGCGGCACGATCCGCCTCATCGTTGCAGGCAGCGCAGGAGGTCCTGACATTGCAGAGGTCACCATCATGGCCCCAGGGCCGGGCGACATTCCTCTGGCACCGGATGCGCATACATTCACCGGGCATGCCTGCACCATAGGGCCCGGGGAGACGGTCTTTGCATCCCTGGTGACCCTGGCATTCAACCTCACGGCTGAGGAGTGGACCGCCGTCTCCAGCGGGGAGGATGGACCTGCGGTACAGCACTACAATCAGTCGACAGAGACCTGGGAGGAGATTCCCATTGACCTCTACCAGGAGACCAGGAGCATCACAGCGAAGATAGCACATCCCGGTCTCTATGCGCTCTTTGTCAGGGCGCCCCCGGACGATGTGGACGATGCTGTCGCGGCCATGCCCGAACCGGATCCGGCGCACATGCAGCTCATCCCGGGGCTCTTTGCCCTCGGCATCGTGGCTGTGGTGATACTCGTCTACATCAGGCAGACAAGGCCCTGAGTGACCCTCTCCGGATCCGGGATCGACAGAGTGGCTGGCAAAAGGGGGGAGATTACTCCCGCCGCCTTCGCCGTGCAGCCAGAAAGAGGAGTGCCGCGCCGGCAGAGGCAGCGCAGAACCCCGGCGCCGCCGGAGTGGGCACTGCCGCCGGTTCCTCAAGGCCTGCGAGCCATGCGGCACTCGAAACCGGTGAGAGGAAGCGGATGCCTGCAAGGGTGTAGCCGCCATCAGGGGCGGTGGTAGCAGCATAGACTGAAGTATCAGGAAACATCGTCTTCCACTCGATAGCCCCATCCGCGTCGGTCCCGAGGGCGAACCCCTCCCCGCTCATGATATTCTTGCCCGCGATCATATACCCTCCAGATGGCCGCAGAGCGATAGCGTAGCCGGCGAACCCCTCCATGTTCCTGAGCCAGATCTCACCACCTTCTGCATCAACAAGACCGTACCAGTAGTTGCCTGAGTAGACGATCTCGCCATCGGCGGTCTCCTCGATATCGAATATGACCGGGACCTCGTAGTTCCTGAGCCAGAGCACGTTGCCATCAGCGTCGAGACGGATGAGGAACGCATCCCCGATATCGTAGGTGAAGGGTGACCTCGTGCCACCGATGATACAGCCACCGTCGGCGGTCACAATCCCTGCGTTCGCGGCGGCGGCCGGGAACGTCTTATTCCAGATCGGTGTGCCACCGGCATCGGTCTTCGTGGCAACCGCCGTCGTGTCGTCGGCCGATCCGGGCGGGTTCCAGAGCCACCCGATGACGATGTAGCCGCCGTCAGCGGTCGGCCGGACTGCTGAGATCTTCTCCCCGGGCAGGGTCTGCTGCCAGATAACCTCCCCATCGGTATCGGTCCTGATCAGGAATGATGTGCCCTGGTAGGAGTGGTTCTCCTCCGATGCAGCCGCCGAGACGGTATACCCACCGATGATATAGCCGCCGTCAGCGGTCTCCGCGACAGAGGCGGCCTGCATGTCAGGTAGCCTCTGTATCCACATCTCGCCACCCTGGTCATCCACCTTTACGAGCAACAGGTCTTCCTTGCCCCCAAAGACCGTCGTGAGGGCGGAACCGAGTGCGATATAACCACCATCCGCCGTCTCTGCAACGGCATCGAACTTACTGTTCTCCTCCGGCGAGAACGTCGCGTTCCAGGTGATCGATGGGGCGGCTTCCGTAGCAGAGGCAGCCGCAACCGGCGGCACAGCAGTGATGAGCAGCGCCGCCATGATCACCAGGACCGGCGAATACCGGAGGCATCGGTTCTTTCCCATCATGGAATCGATAGCTGGTGTGATGCAGCACGCAAAAAACATACTGATCCCGCCGTCCCTGCAGAGACGGCGCAGGCGACAATCCCTTAATGAAGACTAAACCCCTATAGCTCTAGCACGTGTTGGCGACATTCGACGGAACCTGGGTGCGCCTCGGTACCAAAGGGCGCACACTTTATGAGCAAGGGGGATATGGGCGAGTGGAGAGAACCGGTCTTCGCCTTGCTCCTGAAGAGGCGCTCTACCTCATGGAGAGAGATAAGATCGAGGTGAAGGACTTCAGCTACGACACCCTGCTCGGTCTCTTCGCAGGTCAGCCGAACTTTATCCGGAGATACCTCGTCTACCGCGATATCCGCGAGCGGGGCTACGTGATCCAGCCCGGACCGCACGACTTCCGCGTCTTCCGCCGTGGTCACAAACCCGGTACCGGGAAGTCCCAGTACCTGATCCGCGTCCTCTCTGAGCGAGACCTCATCGACTTCGACCACCTGAGCCGGGACGTGCTCACTGCGATCAATATGCGCAAACAGTACCTCCTCGCAGTCGTGGATGACGAGGACGAACTGACCTACTACGAGGTGCGGGTACAGGATCTCACCCCCATCGGGGAGCCGGCCACGTGCAGCGAACCGGTGCAGGCCACGCTCTTTGGGACCTACGCTCTGGCCCACCTTCCGCCGGGGACTCCACTTGAAGAGGGGTGGTACGGGAAACGGCTTGATCCGGAACGGCTCCTCCTCCGCCCGGTCGAGTCGATCTACCTTGCGCGCAGACAGTGTCTCACGATCACGCGGGACGGCGAACCGATGACCACTGAAGAGTTCCTCGATATGGCGGCGGAGAAGGATATCGAGATCCGCGAAAAAGAGCAGGTCTTCTCAGACCTCAGGGATAAAGGCTACATCCCGAGGACCGGCTACAAGTTCGGCCACCACTATCGCGTCTACTCCGGGAAGAAAACCCATTCCGAGATGCTCGCCCACGCCATTGCGCCCGGGGCTTCCATACCGATGAGCGCTGTCTCCCGCTCGGTCAGGCTCGCTCACAGTGTCAAAAAGAAGATGTTGTTTGCCTGCATATACAACACTGATATCAGGTACGTCGAGTTCGCGAGAATTAAACTGTGAGCGCCAGTCTATGCAATCCGGAATGAATCCCTGGTCGAGTAACCAGACCGTCGATGTGGATAGGCTCTTTGCCGGGTTCGGCATCGAACCTATCGGTGAGGTCGCGCGGAGGCTTCCCGAGATACCGCCATTTATCCGCAGGGGTGTCGTCGTCGGGCACCGTGACTACCAGTTGATCGCCGATGCCATCAGGAACCGCACCCCGTTCCATGTCCTGACCGGGTTCATGCCCTCAGGCCTCCCGCACCTCGGGCACCTGATGGTCATGAAAGAGGTCGTCTGGCACGTCCAGCAGGGCGGGAACGGTTATGTGGCCATCGCCGATCGGGAAGCCCACGCGGTTCGCGGGATATCGTGGGAGAAGTGTCGGGAGTTCGGTCGGGAGTACCTCAAGGCCCTCTACGCCCTCGGTTTCCACGGCACAACCTATTACCAGAGCAGGAATGAGCGCCTGAAAGACCTTGCGTTTGAGGCCTCCACGAAGGTGAACTTCTCGGAGCTCTCGGCGATATACGGGTTTGAGCCGGAGACATCGCTTGCCCACGCCATGAGCGTCGCCACCCAGGTGGGCGACATCCTCTTCCCGCAGCTCGATCTCGGGCCTGCCCCCACGGTCGTCCCGGTCGGCCTCGACCAGGATCCCCACATCCGGCTCACCCGGGATGTGACCCACAAGCTCCGGATGTTCACGGTCGAGGACCGCTGCGATCACATCAGCGTCCGCTCAAAAAACGCTCCAGAGACGGCCCTCAGAGCCGTTCACCGGGCTTTTCCGGGCTCGAAGAAGTACACGGGCCATGTGGATATCACCGGTCAACCGTATGCCCGGGTGGATGACGTCGTCCGCGATATCGAGATAACGCATGGTGGATTTGGATTCTACCTCCCCTCCTCGACCTACCATATATTTATGCCAGGGCTCCAGGGCGGCAAGATGTCAAGCAGTGTTCCGGAGAGCCTGTTCGGATTCTACGAACCCGAGGCCTCGGTCCGGAAGAAGGTCATGGCGGCGATGACCGGGGGGCGGATGACGCTTGAAGAACAGCGGCGTCTCGGCGGGGAGCCGGATCGCTGCTCGGTCTACCTCTTGAACCTCTTTCACATGCTCGAGGATGATGAGGAGTTCGCCGACCTGCGCCAGCGATGCGAGAGCGGCGAGATGACCTGCGGACAGTGCAAGAAAGAGACATGGGAGCGCGTGCAGGCGTTCCTTGCAGACTTTAGGGATAGAATGGATGCAGTAGAGCACCTTGCAGATGGGATGTGATATGGACCTGACGCTGAATGAGAAGAGGCTCCTGGTTGCCCTGGAGCCGGTGGGTTCGGTCGATGCGGCCACCCTTGCGGACCTGATGGATACCCGCCAGGAGGCAGTGATACAGTACGCAAACCTCGCCCGTGAGCGCCGGCTCGTAGATGTGGAGAAGCACGTCTCCCGGCGGTATACCCTGACAGAGGAGGGGCAGACCTACGCCGGCAGAGGCCTGCCCGAGCGGCAGGTGCTTGAGAGTTTTGATGACGAGATCCCCATGCGGGATCTGCAGGCGCACCCGCTTGCAAGGATAGCGATCGGTTGGATGCGAAAGAAGGGTTGGGTTGTCATCAAGAACGGGATCGTGCGGAAGACCGGCAATGCCACACCCGGGCCCGACGAAGTCGCGTTCGCTCAGGCAAGCGAGAATGGCGCGGTCACCGGCGACGAGGAGGGGGTTTTCGATCTCCTCCGGCGCGGGCTCGTGCAGGAGGTGGAGGCGGTTGCCTACACCGTCTCTATAACTCCTCAGGGGCGGGAAGTCCTCGCCCGGGGGCTTGACCTGCAGGCGGAGGTGGGCACACTCACCCGCGACCAGATCGTATCGGGCGCGTGGAGGGATCTCCCCCTCCGGCGCTACGACGTGACAAAGGTCCCAAAACGTGCCTATCCGGGGAAGACCCACCCCTATCAGCGCCTCCTCGATGAGATGCGCCGCGTCCTCCTCGACATGGGATTTTCCGAGATCGCAGGGGGAATCGTGCAGAGCTCGTTCTGGAACTTCGATGCCCTCTTCCAGCCGCAGGACCACCCGGCACGAGAGATGCAGGATACCTTCTTCCTCGGTGAGCGCTGGCCGCTCCCGGAGGGGTATGAGCGTGTTCGCGATATGCATGAACACGGAGGGGAGACTTCATCCACCGGCTGGGGTGGGGCCTGGAACGCCGCGAAGGCGAAGCAGTGCGTGCTCCGGACTCATACAACGAGCCTCTCCATCCAGCACCTGGTGGAACACCCAGACCCCCCGGTGAAGGCGTTCTGCATCGGCAGGGTCTACCGGCGGGAGGCGACCGACCCCACCCACCTCGCTGAGTTCGAGCAGCTCGAGGGGGTCGTCATGGATGAGGGTGTCAACTTCGCCCATCTTCTCGGGTTCTTAAAGGAGTTCTATGCGAAGATGGGTTTTGAGATGGTCAGGTTCCGCCCCGGCTACTTCCCCTACACCGAACCCTCCGTGGAGCCTGAGGTCCACGTCGATGGGCTTGGCTGGGTCGAGCTCGGGGGGGCAGGTATCTTCCGCCAGGAGGTGACCGCACCCCTCGGGATCGAGCACCCGGTGCTCGCGTGGGGGCTCGGCATCAGTCGGGTGGCGATGCTCCGGCTCGGACTCCGGGACCTCAGGCATCTCTATCGGAGCGACGTCGAGTGGATCCGCGATACGCCCACCTACAGCGGGAGGCGGTGATATGGCGATCATACCGCTTGCCTACCGCTACATGGAACGGCTGACCGGGACCGATCGGCAGACGTTAATCGAACGCATCCCGATGATCGGTGCAGATATCGAGCGGATCGAGGAGGATCACGTGGACGTCGAGTTCTTCCCGGACCGCCCCGATCTCTACTCGGCCGAGGGTGTTGCCCGGGCTATGCGCGGATTCCTTGGGATCGAGGAAGGGTTGCCGATCTACACCGTCCATCCCTCAGGTATCGCATTCTCGATCGATCCCGGGCTTGCCGACATCAGGCCGTACCTCGGGTCAGCGGTGATCCGGAACGTTGATCTCGATGAAGAGGCGATCGAGAGCCTGATGGGCCTCCAGGAAGCTCTCCACTGGGCTGTCGGGCGCGGGCGGGGTAAGGTGGCGATCGGCGTCCACGACCTCGATACGATCACGCCGCCCTTCCACTACATGGCCTCGCCGCGGAGTCGCTCGTTCGTCCCGCTGGACTTTGACCGGGATATGACGCTCGATGAGATCCTCACCGATCATCCGAAGGGCCGGGACTACGCCCATCTGGTGGAGAGATTCTCCGAGTTCCCATTGATCGTCGATGCCAACGATCGAGTGCTCTCCTTCCCACCGATCATCAACGGTGAACTGACCCGGGTCACGACAGCGACGAAGAACATCCTGCTCGACTGCACCGGCACCGATAAAAGAGCGGTGATGACCGCGACGAACATCATATGCACCGCGCTCGCCGAGGCCGGGGCGTCTATCGAGACGGTCACCATCGGTGACGAGGTGATGCCCACGCTTGCACCGGCAGAACGGTGCGTCTCCGCCAAGGAATGTGCATCCCTCCTCGGGCTCCCCCTCTCCCCCGAGGATATAGCACGGCTCCTTGAGAGGATGCGGTTCGGCGCCGAACCAGACGGGAACTCCTGGATCAGGGTTCTCGTCCCCTGTTACCGGGCCGATATACTCCACGACTGGGACATATTTGAGGATGTGGCAATCGCCTACGGTATCGAGAACTTCGATGCAACCCTCCCGGCAACCTCTACCGTAGCTGAGGAGCACCCGACCACGGCCATCGCGCGGGCAGTGAGGGCGGTGATGGTCGGTCTCGGCTACCTGGAGATGATACCTTTCACCCTCACAAGCGATCGGGTCCTCTACGAGAGTATGCGGCGAGAACCCCTGCCCGGGACCCTGCGACTGCTCCACCCGATCAGCGAAGATCAGACCGTGGTCAGGACAGACCTCCTCGCACTGCTCATGGAGATGCTCCAGGCAAACAAACACCGCGAGCTCCCGCAGAGACTCTTTGCCATAGGGGATGTGGTCGAGGACTGCGCCACCTACCAGAAGATGGCTGCGGTCAGCATCCACCCAACCGCTGACTTCTCTGAGGCGTACGCGGCGGTGGACGTCTTCTGCCGAGAGGTCTCACTCTCCTATGCGGTCACTGAATCGGTGGACCCCGCATTCATCGACGGCCGCCGAGGCGATATCGTTGTCGGCAAAAGAGTTGTTGGCGTATTTGGAGAGATCCACCCCACGGTCCTGAACGCATTCGACCTCGAGCATCCGGTGGCGGCGTTCGCGCTCGACCTCAGAGCCGTACCGGGATACCCCGCCCTGCCAGATACTCCTTCACCTGGCGGACGGTGAGCTCACCGTAGTGAAAGACGCTTGCCGCAAGGCAGGCGTCGGCCCCTCCTTCTGTAAACCCTGCATAGAAATGCTCGAGCGTGCCCACACCGCCGCTCGCTATGACGGGGATGCTGACCGCACCTGTCACCGCTGCTGTGATGAGGATATCAAATCCCTCCTTCGTCCCGTCGGCCTCCATGCTGGTGAGGAGGATCTCGCCGGCCCCGCGCTCCTCGACTTCGCAGGCCCAGGCGACGGCATCAAGCCCCGTGGCCCGGCTCCCTCCATGGGTCACGACCTCGTACCAACACTCCCGCCCGTCGGCGAGAGGGATGGGAGTTCTCCCCGGCTCCATGCGGTAGTTTCGCCGGACATCCATCGCGACGACGATACACCCGGCACCGAATCGCTCGACGCCCCGGGATATCAGGCCCGGGTCCTGGACGGCGCTTGAGTTGATGCTCACCTTATCAGCGCCGGCCAGAAGAATCTGCTGCATGTCGTCGGTCGTCCTGATGCCACCACCGACAGTGAGCGGGAGGGAGATATCGTCTGCCGCCCGCTGGATGGCGTCGATGATGGTATCCCGACGTTCCTTTGATGCCGCGATATCGAGGAAGACAACCTCGTCAGCGCCCTGTTCGTCGTAACGCCGGGCCAGCTCGACAGGATCGCCCGCATCGCGCAGACCGACGAAATGCGTGCCTTTGACCACCCGCCCGTCTTTGAGGTCCAGGCAGGGGATGATCCGCTTCGTCAAAGCCATTGGGTACATGATTGGGAGGTGGCAGGTGATGAGGGTTTGGTAGAGGCGTGATCGAGGGGGGACCTGAACCGCAGGGTCGGTATATGAACAGGGTTACCAGGCACGGCATCACTGAGACTCCCCTCCCTCCGGGATGCGCCAGATCGGCTACCCCTGACCGCTCCCTACAACCATGCATTTTATGGAACCTGCGCCAATGTGAATGGTACATGTCCCTGCCAGGCCTGATCTCTCCATCGCGTGTCTATGCCTGCACCCGGTTCCGGATCCGCAGGACAAAACTCCTCTCCCGTGAAGACTACCGCCGTATCATGCAGATGAGCGTACCAGGGGTCGTCACCTACCTCGGGCGACAGGAGGACTACCAGGAGATTATGGAGCTGGTAGCCGACTATTCTGGCGCACGCCTCATAGAGGTGGCAGCGAACCGCAACCTGGCGCGGTCGTTCCAGCATGCCATGACGATCGCTACGGGGGAGCTGTACACCCTGGCCGGGGAGTACCTCGCCCGATGGGACATCGCAAACGTCATGGCGATCCTCCGGGGCACGACATTTGACCTTCCCCGGCAGCATATCCGCGATCTCCTGGTCCCTGCAGGGGAACTCGACAGATCCCTCCTTGACCACCTTCTGGGCCTCACGACCTGCGATGAGGCGTTCGACGCCCTCCGAGGCTGGCGGCTCTACCCGGTTCTGGAGGAATACTACCAGATCTGTGGAGAACCGGGCGCGTTTGCCAGAATTGAGAACAGACTCTACATGAGGTACTATGCTGGGTTGCTCAACCTTGTTGCGTCTGGGTGTAGTGGATGCGCAGAGTTGAACACCTACCTCAGGTTCGAGATCGACATGACCAACATGAAAAACCTCCTCCGACTCCACTGCGGCGAAGAGGTATGCGACATCACGACCGTCGACCGGACCATGATCCCGGGTGGCCGCATCCCCATCGACATCTTCCGGCGACTCTACCATGCTGAGACGGAGGAGGTGTTCACAGGCATCCTTCTGCAGACCAATATCGCCCCTACCCTGGCCCGGGCGGTGCGCGAACTCAGGCACGATCCGGGTTTTTCCAGCAGGGATGCTGCGGATCTCATCTGGCAGCGGTGGCACCAACACCTGCGGCCGGTCCATGAGATCGTGATGGCGATCACCCGCATCAGGCTCAGAGAACTTGAGAGTCTCTCCCGCCTCCACTCGTTCTCGGTCCTCCCGATGCTCGCCTACCTGGAACGGAAACGATACGAAGTTGCAAACCTACGAGCGATCGCGCGGGGAAAAGCATTCGACCTTCCGCCCGAGCGGATATGGCCGTACATAGTTCTGTAGGAGAGAATGCATCATGGCGTCCAGCGACATAAAACCCACTCGATCCGGCCTGATGATAGTCAAGCGGCGTATGGCGCTTGCTGAGCGAGTGCACCGACTCTTATCGATGAAACTCGATGGGATGATGCTTGAACTCATCAAGATCACAGATCAGGCCGCCAGCGAACGCAGGATCCTCGAAGAAAAGTATGCGAGGGCCCGGGAGATGGCGGCAATCGCCACCATGATGGAGGGTGCGACCGGGGTGCTTCTTGCAGCGCTCTCCGTAGAGGCCGTCCCGACCTACACGACAGATTACAAGAATGTCTTCGGGGTACGCCTCCCCGAACTGGAGCCTCTCATGGTGAAGAAGGCACTCATAGAGCGGGGGTATGGCATCCTCGCAACCTCGGCTGCCATCGACGATGCCGCCGATGCCTATGAGGATCTCCTCTCCCAGATCATCGCAACCGCTGAACGGGACGGGATGATCATAAGGCTCCTCGACGAGATTGAAGGGACCAGGAGGCGCGTGAACGCACTCGAGTTCAAGGTCATCCCCGAGCTTGCTGAACTGCGTCGGTTCATCGAGAGCCACCGCGAAGAGATGGAGCGGCAGGATATCGTGCGACTCCGACGGATCAAGAAGATAAAGGAGAGGAGGCGGTAACGGATCCAGGTGGTTCTCCGCCTCATCCAGGCATATACTGACCCCGGAGATTTAGCTCGAGAGATCGCTTTGTTGCCGCTGAAGGTACGCTATCGCCACATCGACGATCGCGCCGAGGGCATCGACACCGAAAGTCTCTGATGAAAGAACAAGGTCATATGGTGAGAGATCGCCTATGTCAATATCGTAGTAGGTCCGGTAGCGGGTGGCCTCCGAGTGTTGCCGGCCTCTGGTGTAGGCCAGCGCCCCCGCTTCATCCATCCCATCCCGTCCCGCGATCCGCTTTGCCCGGCACTCGAATGATGCCGCAAGCCAGATCCTGAGATCAGCATTCTCGATCATGCGGCCCGAGAGCCTTCCTTCGACGACGATCCCCTCTGAAGCCTCCCCGATCTCCTTCTGCCGGGTATCGATCATCCGGTCGACCGAGGGGTCGCTCTCCGCGAGACGCCCGAACTCGGCAAGATCCATACCGTGCTCCCGGGCAAGCCTGCGGAAGACCTCGCCTGCGGATATGAACTCGAGATCGTACTTCTCAGCAATGTAGCGGGCAAGCGACGTGGTGCCGCTCCCCGGGGGACCGCTGACGGTTATCCGCATCAAATTCCCCCGATATTGAGCGACTTCCTGATCACCTGGCTGATGGCAAGCGAGCAGATCATATACCAGAAGATCCAGGCCGGTATGATGAAGAACGCAATCTCAGAGAGGCTGACGGCCCCGATGAAGGGCATCACGATACCGTTTGCGACAGTCATAGTCATCTCAGCCCCAGCCCGAGGAAGCCTGAAGAGGAGCCAGAAGAAGATCGGCACCGTCAGTAGGAGGATGATCGCCATCGGGGTGAACTGCTGTTTCGACATATCGAGCTGATCCTGCATCATCCGCTCTTGCCTCCCCTGAAGCTTCTTGATCCGCTTCTCGTCCCCGGCAAGCTGGGCCTCCCGGAACTCCTTCTGAAAGACCCGCGCCCGTGCCTGAACTTCTTGCATCTTCTCGTAGTCGATTGTGTACTTCTGGACGAGCGACGAGTACAGACCCGTTATGCTCGAGAGGATCATGATCACGACGAAGAACGGCACACCGAGAACGTCGATGAATGGCCCGAGCAGGATGTTCATGACCGAACCGACCGTCTCCCGCACCCCCCCGATACCATAGGAGAGCATCACCAGCATGGTAAAGAGGAGTGCGATCGTTGGGCCGTGCTTCTTCAGGTCAACCATATCGGGTTACCTCAAAACGTTCACCAGATCGTCGATAGCGTGTTCGAGCAGGTGGTTGTCGTTCCCGACGATCTTGATGGTACATCCGGTGTACATCGCATACGCTGCGGCGATGGCACGATTGAACTCCTGGTGTCCGGCGATCGATCGAGCCCCTTCCATGTCACGGACCCTTGAGACATCACTGAGCCGACGCATCAGGATCTGGTCAGGGTCGGTCTCCACCAACACGATAACATCGGGCATAAGCTCCCGGAGCACCCATTCAGGCAGCCCAGCCAGGAACCCAGCCGGGGTGCTGATGCTGCTATGGGTGTCGATGATGATGTTCGCATCAGCGCTCATAGCAGCGATCTCTGAGGCCGCGACCTGTTGGAGGTGCTTCTGGTCATCCTTCCCGAGTTTGCGCATCTCGTCGCGGTCCGAGACCAGGTTCTTCGTACAGGCCACATCAAACATGAACGTGCCGAAGTTGACGGCCTCGTACGTGATACCTTCGGCCGCAAGCTTCTCCATCGCACCGTTGATGACAGTGGTCTTCCCGACACCGGGAACCCCTGTCACGACGACTTTCTTCCCCATCTCCATCACTTCTATTAGAATATGATCCACAGCAAAGATAAACCCCTGCCAGAGGGATAACTTTTTTCAAGATTGATGCGGTCAGGGAGGGTTCGGGGAGGAGAAAAATCCTCCCAGACTCACTCCATCCCGAAGAACGACCGCATGAACGGATACATCTCCATGATCTGCTGACTCGCGATCTCCTCGTAGAGCCGGTAGGTGATACTCACCGCCAGCAAGAGCCCCGTCCCGCCGACCGCACCGATGACACCAAAGAGGTTCGCGACGACCGAGAGGATCCCGATGAACGCACCGCCGATGATGGTGATCCGTGGTATATACCGGTCGAGGTACCGCTCGAGCACCTGGATGTTCCGCCGGTAGCCGGGGATATGCATGCCGCTCATCTGGATCTGCCGGGCTACGTCCTTTGAGTCGAGGCCCGCGGTCTTGACCCAGAAGAGCGCGAAGAGCGCGCCGCCGAACACCATGACCGCTATATCGATCCCCATCCGTAGCATGATCTCCCAGGGCGCATGCCCGAGATCGATGATCCACCACATCCAGTCCTGAGGACTGTTGATCGGTGCGATGTACCACATGAGGCCGTTGATCGGTTGCTGTCCATGGAACGCGCCGAGGATCGTGATCCCGGCGTTGGAGAGGAGCATCCCGATCATCTGGATGTTCGCCTGCAGGACTCGGACAAGGATCATCGGCAGAACACTCGCGTAGATGAGCTTCACCGGGAAACGCGCTCTGGCCCCTCGGACGGCGGAATGCGCAAGCGGGATCTCAATCCGGGTCGATTCAACATAGACGATCACCAGGAAGATGATGACCGTCGTGACGAGGGCGAGCACATCCGTGCCGAAATACTCGAGGAAACTCGCTCCCGATGAACCGATGGCGACCAGCCTCGGGAAGAACCCGATCGGGAATGGATCGGTGCCCGGTTGCCAGTTCAGGAATCCGTTCACCAGACCCTGGGAGACCCCCGCAACGATGAAGAGCCCCACGCCTGAACCGACACCCCACTTGGTGACGACCTCGTCCATCAACACCACCAGGAGTCCGCCGATGCAGAGCTGGATGAAGATCAGGAGCGAGACCACGAACATGTTCCCGCCGAAGAGTTCCGCCGCTACCAGTGGATCGGGCATCATCAGACCGCTCGCAACCATAGGTAGCGCTTCGATGATGATCATCACGAAGATGAGCATCTTCTGCAGGCCCATGTACATGACCTGGCCACGCGCTTCGCTTGTATCGATCCGCAGGATGTCAGCACCCTTGAGCAGCTGCAGCACGATCGACGCGGTGACGATCGGCCCGATACCGAGATGCAGGAGCGAACCGCTCGCACCGGCAAGCAAGGCTCGCCACAGCCCGAATATATCCTGCGACTCTGGAGAGAGTCCAAAGATATTGATGTTTGTCAACGCGAAGTAGAGGAGCAGGATCGCAAGCGTCCACATCAATTTGTTCTTGAAGTGAACGTGCCCCTCTGGACTTCTGACTGCAGGCATCGCTGCAAGGATGGGTTCAAATCTATCCAGCAGATCTCCCATAATTTCACCAGAAAAAAATTCAGGCGGTCTTTACCTGACCGCCCATCTCCTCGATCTTTGCCCGAGCTCGCTCTGAAAACGCCTGCGCAGAGATATTCAATCTCCGTGTGACCCTTCCACCACCGAGCACCTTATCGATGCCAAGCTCAGCGGCGTCGAGGGTGATAAGGTCGCCCTCCTGGGTGGCAAGCCCTTCCTGGAGCAATATCTCGACCATCTGGTCGATCACTCCGACATCAAGGGCAGGTACCGGCACGGAAGTCTTGCTGACAAACCCATGCTTCCCATTAGATACCTCCCCCTTCAGGTAGAAGTGGGAGAAGCGGTGGTCCCGCTGCCCGGCTCTACCGCGCCCACCTCTGTTGCCGGCGCCACGCCTGTTCTTGTGCGTGCCGCCGCCGCAAGTCCGTGAGCCCCTGTATTTCGATCTCTTGTTTACGGGCATCAGTCTCACCTCATCTTATAGAGAAGATCGTTGATCTGGGATCCATGATAGCCGAGAGCTCCACCCTGCTGAAAGGTTCGTTTGATTGTTTTATAGCCCTTTCGCGGTGGGTGCAGACGGAGCACCGGTTTGACATCTGCCAGATCGCGGAGACTTACCTCCCCTCTGCAGAGCGCCGCTGCAAATTCGCCGATATCAGCGTACGGGGTATGCGCACGGACGTAATCGTCGGTCAACCGCTCATCCCCGGTCAGTCTGCCCCGGTTGCGCAGGAGAGTTGCCAGGGTTTCCGGGTCAACCTCACCATACGCCACATAGTCTTTCACCTTGCGGATCATGCCCAGGTACGCCGGGGTATCGGGGACGAGGACACAGTGGTTGATGTGGTGGAGGCGGAGCATCTTGAGGGTATCCCTGATCTCACGGTTGGTCTTGACCACGCCGCGCACCTGCACTACCGCGTACATCACTCACTCCCTCCCACCCGGACGATGTTCGTCTGCCGGAGCGCTTCAAATGTCGCTTTGGCGTAGTTGATGGTCGTCCGGGTCTGCCCCCGGTTGAGGGCCCAGACATCCTTGATCCCTGCAAGCTGCAGGACCTTTTTTGGTGTATCCCCGGTCACAAGGCCGATACCCTGTGGCGCAGGCTTCAGCGTCACCCGGACGCTGCCTGCCTTGCCGGTGACCTCGATCGGGATCGAGTGCCTGGTATCGCAACCGCACTCCCAGCTCCCGCATCCCCGACGGACCTTTATGATGCTCACCTTTGCATCGTCTATCGCTTTCCGGATAGCGTTGCCGACCTGGGCATCTTTCGCCTGACCGAACCCTATATACCCGTCTCGGTTGCCGACCACCACGATGGCGCGGAACTTCACACGGCGGCCCGAGTCTGTCATCCGCTGGACCATGTTGATGTCCAGCACCTCGTCCTCCAGGTCGGGGAGAAGGAGATCGACGATCTGGGGTTCCTTGATCGGTTTTCCGCTCGCAAGCACCTCATCGATGCTGGTGATCTCGCCTGCGGCAACCATTCGCCCGAGACCGGTGAGCGGAATCCATTCTTCCTGTACGTATGCCATTGTCACACCAGCTCCTTCTTAATGGCCAGAGCCACAGCCTCTACATTCGCCACCAGGTTCTCTGCCCGTTCAGGGGCATACCCGGCGATATGGGCACCTTTGAGCCGTTCCTCATCAGGGAGGATCGATTCGCCATAGGGAATATCGAAACCTCCGTCCACCGCTCCTTTCAGGGCGGCAAAGATACGGGCTCCGGGCTTTGCCCGGGCAAGCCCGATATCCAGGATGCCACTATCGTGTCCTGCAGCGAGCGCTCTGACCGCAAACAGCATCCCGGTCAGGTAGGCTGCCGGGGTGCTTGCGGTCGATCCCTCATACCCGTAACCGGCAAGCTCGGTAGAGTACGCAGCCACCAGGGTGCGGTCTCCCTCATCTCCGGGGACGACCAGCTGCACGATGATCTGCCGGTTCGTCTTCCGGACGACCATCCTGGGTGTCCCTGACGCCAGGAGCGACATCCTCTGGTAGTAGTCAGTCTTGCCCTCGTGCCTTCTCCGGAAGGGCACAAAGTATCTTGGGCCGGTTGCCATTATCTCGACCTCCCTTCCACCATCTCGACGTGCGCCGTAAGGTGTGCCACGCTCCGGAACTGGCCGCCAGAGGCCCGCCGGTACATCAGGCGGTAAAGACCCCTGTCGATCCTGCCCTCATCCCGCATCTCACGCAGGGTCCGGCGCTGTGCCCGGATCTTTCCGATCCATACCTTCTTTCTTGGACGGCGAGCCCCAGCGGCGCCCCTTCTTCTGCCGGGACCTCTCTGGTGACCATAGGCTCGTTTTGCCATACGCTCACGTGCCCGGCCCCGGCTGTTTCCTTTCACAGCACGGGCCTTGATCGCGCCACCCGCGATGAGTTCGCGCAGGTCTTCTCGGGATATAGCCATCTCGATGTCGGCCTGCCGGCCGGGATCAAACCAGACGCGGTTTATCCCACACTTGAGAATGGCGGCAGCCATCCGTCTCTGGTTGACGAGATCACTCATCCTCATACACCTCCTCGTCTTCTTCTTCGTCTTCAACGGACTCGGGGACTGTTGGGGTAAGGTCTCTTGCGTTCAGCACTTTGAGTCCCAGCTCCATGGCCCGCATCTGGATCTCTCCACGTTTCTTGTTTCCTACTGATCCGGCGATCCGGGCAGCCTGGAGGTCAGGGTCCAGCCCGGCAAGGTCTGCCGGTGAGAAGACCCGCACCTCCTCATACCCGCTCGGGTGCAGACCGCGGACCACAGCAGGGCTCCCGTATCCTGGCCGGGGGAGCACGCCTTTTGCGCGGAACTGTCGACGCTGTTTGCTCTGGAGCCCGCGCGGGCGCCGCCAGACATCGGCCAGTTTCGCCTTGCGGTGGAGTCCGCGCCTCTTGAAGTCAGGTTTGTTCTGCCGGGTGCGGATGCGGATCAATCTTTTTCTCTCGTCCATCCTCTTCACGCCCTCTCGGTGATGTAGATGCCATCCTGGAACACCCGGGGATCACGTTTCGTGATCTTGGTCGCGTGCTCGATATTCGCGGCTGTATTGCCCACGTTCTCCTTATCGATGCCGGTGAGGGTCAACTCATCGTTACCGATCTTGACGGTGACTCCCTCGAGGATCTTTGCCACCCGGGGCTGCTTCTCGCCAAGGAAGTTGCTGATCATGATCCGATCGCCCTGCTGTTTCAGCTGGATCGGGAAGTGGCTGTATACCACCTTCATCTGGTACTCGTGCCCCTCGATGACACCCCGGATCATGTTCTTGGCGTGGGCCTCAAGGGTGCCGCTCATGGCGAGGAACCGCTTCCTGTCAGATGCCGTCGATATGACGATCTCGGCATCCTCAAGCGTGACATCGATCTGCGGGAACCGCAGATCGCGGGAAAGTGTGCCCTTCGGCCCGGTCACTGTGAGAAGGCTGCCTTCGAGCGTGACGTCCACGTTTGGAGGGATCTCGACTCTCCTCGTTATACCCATACGCAATCTCCCTCCGTCAGTAGACATATCCCAGCAGCTGCCCGCCGATACCCTCGCCCCGGGCCTGCTCGTGGGAGAGGACTCCCCTCGAGGTCGAGACGATGAGGATACCGAAGTTCTTTGCGGGGAGGTACTGCGACTCCCAGTATTCCATATCGGCCATTCCCACCGCGTACCGGGGGGTGATGGCGCCGCATCTATTGATCATCCCGGTGAGCTGGACCCGGAACTGGCCGCCACGGCCATCGTCGATGAACTCAAAGCCACCGATAAAGCCGTTTTCCTGCATGACGCGAAGCATTGAGCCCAACACCTTGCTGGCAGGCTCGACGATGACTTCGCTCCGCCCGGCGTCGCCAGCATTCTTGATTGCACTCATCGCATCAGCGATTGGATTTAGTCGTGCCATATCTCTCACCCTCAGTCCATCTTCTTAAAGCCCATCTTGCTCGCCCACTCGCGGAAGCACTGGCGGCAGAAGTAGATGCCGTATTTGCGCACAAGGCCCTGTTTCCGACCGCATATGCGACACTCGTTCGCACCACGGCCAAACTTCTTCGCCCTCTCTGCTAAAGACTCTCCTGCCATACCTCACACCTCCACACGGTAGCGTTCGCGCATGAACGCGATGGCTTCTTCTCTCTTCACCCTCTGATCGGCCGGCAGTCTCCTGCGCCCGACGGCCCGGCGTGCAATCCGCACACCTCTGCGCTCAAGCACCACGTTGACATCCATGCCGTAGATGCCGATCGCAGGGTCGTAGGCCATGCCGGGGAAGTCGGTATGCTCCTCGATGCCGAAGGAGACGTTTCCGGTCTGGTCAAACTGGAAGGGTGCAAGGTGCCGGTCGACGATATCGAGCGCGGTCTCGACGAACTTTTCAGCGTTCCCTCGACGCAGGGTGACCTTGCACCCGATGGGTGCGCCCTTCCTGATGCCGAACGCCGGCTGGGTCCGTTTCGCGATGGTGCGGACCGGCTTTTGGCCGGTGATCTGTTTCACGAGCTCTTCAGCCCTGACCAGCCGTTCGCCGCTCTCGCCGACACCCATGTGCACGATGACCTTGTCGATGTAGATCTCTTTCATCGCGCTCATATGGAGGCCTCCAGTTCAGGTGCAATCCCGGAACGGCCGACCATGAAGATGTACTCCTCGATGGTCTCAAACCTCTCATCGGCCGAGTCGTCCACGAGGACCACGCGGTTCGGGACGGAGCTTGCGGTCTTGATGATCTCGACGATCCGACCGACCTTGCCGGAATGTTTTCCGCCGACGACCATGGCCACGTTGCCCTCTGTGAAGGGGAAGTGGTCGATGATCTGGAATCGACCCTCACCGGTCTCCGGGTCGCCGAGGGTTACCACGATCGAGTCCTTCGCCCGGTAGGTATTGTCGGCGAGGATATTTGCACCGTACGCAAGGTTCAGCTGCATCTTGCCGCCTTTGATGGTGGTCTTATTCTGGATCTTGCAGAGCCGGGTCTTTGCAGACTCTTCCGGAATCTCGACTGAGATCAGGTTGCCCCGCTTGTCCAGCTGGATGCGGTAGTGTCTCCCGAGCCTCGGGATTGAGACGATGTCAAAGACACCAAGGCCGATCCGGGTGTCCCTGCATGGCCGTCCGTTGACGATGACGTCACGCTGGTGCAGGATCTTTCGGGCCTCGCTTGCGTTCTGTGCGATGCCGATATGCTCCCGGAGCCAGACTCCGACCGGCAGACCGCCGGCATCGTGGGGGCCTGGAGCGGTCTTCATGACGAACTTCTCTGCCTTTTTTGGGATGCGCCAGGACTCAGGCGCAACCAGTCGCTTGAGATGGTTGGACATTACTCTCCGCCTCCGAGTCTCTCCTCACGGAGTTTGTCTTTCAGGTTGAGTTTCGTGATCTGCACGTTTGAGGGGTCAATCGGTCGGGGCACCTCGGTCCCGTCCGCCTTGATCACCATAACGCCGTGCACGATCACCTTGCAGGCCTTGGCGTCCACGGAGTCGACGATGCCTTCATCATCGGCATAGTCTCCCCGGAGCACCTTCACGGTATCACCCTTCACCACGCGGGCCCTCCGGATGTTGTATTTCCCGCGGAGTTCAGGCGAGAGTGGTGCTGAGAGGAACCGGCCCCGGGTGTGGTTTGGTGCGTTGTAGCGCGCTTTGCGCTGTTTCCTTGGTTGTCTGCTGGTTGTGCGTGCCATTTCTTCCTTCACCTCTACACGATCATCGTCGCCATGGAGGTGATCTTTGGGAACCTCTCGGCGATCTCGCGGGGGACGGGACCTTTGATCTCGGTTCCCTTCGGTTCACCGCGCTCGTTGATGAGCACCATGGCGTTGTCCTCGAATGAGAGCCGGATCCCGTTTGGACGGCGGATCTCCTTTCTCTGCCGGATGACCACCGCCTTCTCAAGCTTTCTGCGCATGTCGGGGGTGCCTTTCTTGACACTCACGGTCGCCACGTCGCCAAGACCCAGGCTGGGTTGCCGGCGCCGGACACCGTGGTAGCCATCGACGGAGACGATCTCCACGAGCCGTGCACCAGTGTTGTCGGCACAGACGATGCGCGAGCCGGTGGCGAGTGCACGCGGAATCTTCGACTGCATCGCCTTCATTCCTTCATCACCTCGACGACCACGAAGCTCTTCGTCTTTGAGAGCGGCCTGCACTCTGCGATCCTGACCACATCGCCGGCACTCGCGTTGATACAGGGAGTGCTGTGAGCATGGTATCGGGATCTGCGCTTCTCGTACCGCTTGTACTTCTTGACGTAGTGGAGATACTCATGTTCCACGACGACGGTGCCATTCATACGGTCGCTCACGACTTTGCCGGTAATCACCTGGCCGCGTACCGGCAAAGTGCCGTGAAACGGACAATTTATATCCTCGCATTCCGTCTCCGGAATGGGGACATTTAACCCAATGTTTCGTGCCATTCTGTTATCCTCTCTTATCTGATGCGCATCGTGATCCGCCGCTCCGGCCGGGCCTCAAGGCTCGAGCCGTCCACATCGACGGTTGTGCCGTCAGGGAGCTGGAGGCGGAATACACTGAACCGCTTTGGTATCTGCTTCTCTCCTCGCTCAGTCCGGATGGTGAGGGTATTTTGGGTCTCATCGATGATGCGGCCACCTACCCCAACATGTCCGGGATTGCTTGCGCGGACGACCAGAACATCCAGGCCGATCAGCTCGTGCCGCAGGATGTTCCGGGGAGAGATCATGCACTCCTCCGTGCGTTCTGCTCGGTCCGGATGCGTGCGATAGCCCTGCGGATCTCGCGGATCCTTCCGGGATTTTCCGTGGCACCGCCGGCACTGACTTTTCCCCGCTCCTGGATCAGCTCGAGGCTGAGTTTCTGCTCCTGCTCGAGGAGCTCGATGTCGGAGAGCTGTCTCACCTCGTGGGCGCGAAAGATTGCCATCTACCTCTCCTCCAGGTACTCCTCGTCTGAGAATGCGTCAAGATCTTCATCGAGTTCATCCTCTCCGATCTCCTCGGGTTCCGGAACCGGAATCGGGGCCTTCTTCGGCTCCGGTTCAAGGACTTCGAAGGTATCGGGCAGCTTCGCGCCCGGTGGGACGATCTTGACCTGAACACCGATGGTCCCCAGCTTCTTGACCGCAAGGGCGTACCCCGTCTCGACGATCGTCTCACTGGGCTCTCCCGAGTGCTTCACGTAACCCTCGGTGAACTTCTGGGTCCGCGATCTCGCACCGGTCAGCTTCCCGGCGACGATGACCTCGCAGCCGAGCGCGCCTGATTCCATCACCCGGCGGATCGTGCTCTGCCCGGCCTTCCGGAAGTACCAACCGCGCTCAAGCGCGTTTGCCAACCGCTCTGCCATGATCTGGGCACTGAAGTTGGGGTTCTGGACCTGCTGGACCTCCACCTGCGGGGATTCGATATCGAAGTTGGTGGCAAGGTCCTGGGTGAGCTGGCGAACCTGCCTGCCACCCTTCCCGATCACGATACCGGGTTTCTCCGCAAAGATGGTCACCTGGGTGCCAAGCGGTGTCCGGGTGATATCCATGCCGCCGTATCCGGCTCGCTTGAGTTCCTTCGTGAGGAACTTCTCGACGCGGACGTTTCGCACGCCTTCACTGACGAACTTCTTCTCGATTGCCATTACATCACCTCGGTCACGATGATCTCGATGTTCACGGTCTCCCTGCGTTTCGGGGTGGCGCGACCCATCGCACGTGGGAAGAATGCCCGGAGAATGCGGCCCCTGTTGGCGGAGACATGGTCGATCCGGAGATTCTCGGCATCGAGGCCGATGTACTCGGCGTTCGTCTCGACTGAATTGAGCAGCCTGATGTAGGCCTCCGCGGCCTTCACAGGATACCGGCCTGCTGCCCATCCCGTAAGGCCCCTCTGGTGGGCGACGTTTCGCTTGAACCGCTTGAACGGGATGGCCTTCTTCTTCTCGACCACGTCGGCAAGATACGCTTTTGCCTCGGCGGTGGTCATGCCCCGGATGAACCGGGCGATCTCGATCGAGTGTTTGGGAGAGACGGGTAGCTCGTTCGCCTTTGCGCGAGCGACGTTATCGCCCTCAATCACTGCTGAATAGCCTGTCCTTGCCATAGCCATCACTTCAGTGGTACGTACTTACTCGACCGGGTCGCACCGATACCGGCGCTACCGTGAGAGACCCTCCTGCGGGTCAGTGCAAATTCTCCGAGGTAGTGAAAGACCGCCTCAGGGTGGATCTCCACTCTCTGAAATTCTTTCCCGTTATGGACCTCGATCGTCTTTCCGACCATCTCGGGCATGACAACCATATCGCGCAGGTGGGTGCGGATCTTCGTGTCTCCCGATCGTATGTCGGAGAGCAGCTTCTCGTGCTCCCTGGAGAGGCCACGCTCGAACCTCCTGCGTATCCGGGACGGCATGAGCGGCAGGAGCTCGGAGAGCGTCATCTGCTGCAGGTCTTCGATGGTATGCCCGCGGTAGGTGAACTCTTCACGCCGCCGCGGCATGCGCCTCTGTGTCTTCTTTGCCATTGCTTCAACCCCTCCTCACTTCTTCCACTTGCCGGTTCTCCGGGCGGCAATATGCCCGACCTTCCTGCCCGGGGATGTCCCACGGGAGACGGTCTTTGGCCGTCCGCAGTGCTGGTGCCCGCCGCCACCGAACGGGTGGTCGATGACGTTCATGCAGACACCCCTGACGCGGGGCCACTTCTCCGCAGAGGACCTGGCGTGGAGATATTTCTTTCCTGCCCGGGCGAATGGTTTCTCGCCCCGGCCGCCTCCGGCAACGATACCGACGGTCGCCATGCAGGCACCGCTGAACCATTTGTTCTTGCCGCTCGGCATCCGGATGCCGACCCGACCGTCGTCAGCCTTGCCGATGACAAGGGCCTGAACGCCGCCAGAGCGGACGAACTTGCCGCCGTCGTCGGGCCGCGCCTCGATGTTGCAGACGTATGCCCCGACCGGGATCTCCCGGAGCGGCAGGGTGTTTCCATTCTTTACCTCGGCTCCCGGACCCCAGGCGACAGTATCCCCGACACCGAGCCCTTCGGTGGCGAGCATGTAGACCTTCTGGCCGTCCTCGAGTCTGGCGAGAGCGATCGGCGTATGCCGTGCCGGGTCGTGCTCGATATCGACGACCTGACCCACGGCTGGAGCGGTATTCGTCCCGGCGTGCCGTAATCGGGCTTTATACCGGTGCGAGGGCGCACGGTAGGTCGGGCCGCCCCGGCCGCGGTTCTGTGATGTAATTCGATGTCCCATCTATCACTCACCTCACATGATTCCAAGCCGGCTGAGGATCTCTTCAGCCGCCGTCTCGTCTGCAAACCTGATGATGGCCTTTTTTTCGCCCTTCATGGTCATCATCGTGCGGACTTCACTCACTTCCTGCTCAAAGACCGATTCCAGTTCGCGCTTGATCTCCGGCTTGGTGGCGTCTCTCTGCACGATGAACTGGAGCTTATTCTCGCCTTCGAGCATCATCGCTGCTTTTTCAGTAACGAACGGGTATTTCAGTATCATGAGAACTTCTCCAGTCTCTTGATTGCAGATTCCGTCCAGATCGTCAGGCGTCCTGCGTGCGTGCCGGGGGCCAGCAACTCGGTGTTGAGCTGGTCAACCGTCACGGCGTCGACACCGGCAAGGTTTCGGGCCGCCCGGAGCGGTTCGCTTCCGGTGACGATGAGGATGCTCTTGCGCTGCTTGTAGCGGCGACCGCGCATGGTGCCGCGCCCTGCCCTGACCTTCTTGCTGGCCTTCGCCCGCTCGACATCGGCATAGATGCCGAGGGCGGAGAGCGCCGCAATGACATCGCCCGTCCGGGTTATCTCCTCAAACCGGTCTTCGAGGACCAGCGGGAGATCGCCTTCGAAGATGTGCCCACGGTCTCTGACGATGTCAGGAGAAGCACTGGCTGCGATAGCGGATCGGAGAGCCCTCTGCTTTTCTTTTCGGTTGATACCTTTGACGAGGATCTTTGCGGTCTTCGGGGGGTGCGCTGCACGCCCGCCGGTTGCCTGCGGCACCCGGGCAACCTTGCTGCCGCCCTTTATGCGGGGAACCTGGGCAACGCCCCGGCCACTGCCCCAGGACTCTGCTGAGGTGCGCATACCGGCGTAGGGGTCGGTCCCATGCGGCTGGAACCGGGTGCTCTGGAGCGCGAGGACAGCACGCTTGATGAGATCGGGTCTATAGTCTTCGTTAAAGATCTCCGGGAGATCGAGTTCATGGACGATCTCGCCTGTAAGTGTTCGAACCTGTGTCTTCATCGCTGCTCACCCCTGTTTGCTCTGCGCGCTGACGAAGCTTATCGCCGGCGTGCGGACGACGTGTTCTCCCTGCCGTATCGCGGGCCGTATCCGGACCAGGCGTTTATTCGGTCCGGGGACCGAACCCTTGATCAGCACGTACGGGCCTCGGAGAACCCCGTAGTGGAGGAATCCACCAGAGGGCGTTATCTCGTCGCCGTTGGTGCCGATCTTTAGGATGCGCTTGTTGAACTCGGTGCGCTGCTGGTAGCCCATCTGGCCCGACTGGGGAACCTGCCACCTGACATGGTGCGGGTGCCATGGACCGAGGTTGCCGATGTGGCGTTTCTTGCCCCCGCGAGCATGTTTCCGTTTCCGGACCTGGACGCCCCAGCGCTTGACGGGGCCTTCTGTGCCCTTGCCGGTGGTGATGGCGGTCACATCGATGAACTCGCCAGCCTCGAAGTGCCCGGTGATGTCGATCTCCTTTCCGAGGATCTCAGCGGCGTAGGCGATCTGGTCGTCAAGGCTTCCGCCAGCGATCCGCATCTCCATCAGGTCGGGGATCTTCTTCGGGACGCCGGTGAGGTGGCCGGGCTGCGTATAGGTCAGGGCATAGAGTTCTGCGACCCTGCCTTCACCGATCGCCTCCCGGATGGCCTCAAGGGCAGCGGCGGTATCGTGGTCCCTCGGGACGGTGATGCGGCGGGATAACTCCTCATCGAGGTCAGTCGTCCAGGCTTCAGTCAGCGCGTGCTTTCCATAGGTGTTTTCGCTGTATGCACGCACGCCCGCCACCCGCATGGGTGGAACCTCAACCACGGTCACCGGCACCATCACATCCCTGCCTACGGTAGGACTGCTCTTGTGGTCGTCGACCATGAGGACGTGGGTCATCCCCACCTTGTACCCGGCGAATCCCTGTATAGCCGGGGCTCCCGTGTACTCCGGCCATGAGCCGTACCTGGGAACGGGGCTCTTTGCCCGTTTCCTTGGACTGTATGCAAGGGATCCTCTGCGTGGCCTGTTATACTTCGGCATGTTTCAATCAACCCTTCGTGCAACTAGTCTGATGCACCGACTGCATGATCCCCGCCGGAGAGGCAGGTCGCAGATCGGGCAAATTGTGGTGAACCCACTTGGGCATGACATCGAACGTCGTGCCATCATGGCACGGCGTGAAGGGAAACAGTCGGATGGAGGCGACGGGGGAGAGACGATCCTCTCCTATCGCTCCCGCCACCGCCCCGGCGTGCACCGGGTCCGTGTCCAGTCGTCGCTAATAGATCCTGACTCTTCGACGTTTCCGGAGAGATATTCTTCTCTGGAACCGGGCGCGCTGCACTGGCGTTGGCCCAACGTCTCGATCAGATCCAGCTCCTGTCATCCCGTTGTGACGAGCACAACTCCTCAATCGATATCGCCCTCCATCTGGAGGGTTCGACCTTCGAATTATCTTGGTACCATCTGCACCGGCCCGCCGTGGGTCTCCGATTCGCGTATGCCGCGATGACGTGGAGATATCAAGGATCGGAGGCACATAAAGTGTTAATC
>JAAZOW010000129.1 GCA_012797575.1 Methanomicrobiales archaeon
CGCGAGGATATTGCGCTCGAAGACGCCCTCTACCGGACCCTCGCGGAAGACATCTCTGCCGATATCGATATACCCGGATTCGACCGCTCAACAGTCGACGGCTACGCGGTCGCCGCGGCCGATACCACCGGGGCCTCTGAGGCCATCCCGGCGATGCTCCAGTGCCTGGGCAGGGTTGGAATGGGGAGTGCCGATCCCGGGAGCATCTCCCCGGGGTCGTGCAGATACGTCCCCACCGGTGGCGCCCTGCCGGAGGGTGCGGACGCGGTCGTGATGATCGAGCATGCCGAGGTGATCGGTGACGATGTGCTCGTGCACCGGCCGGTGGCGCCGGGTGAGAACGTGGTCCTGCGGGGCGAAGACTTCCGCGCCGGGGAGGTGGTGCTCGAGCGGGGCCGCGTGCTCTCCCCCCGGGAGATCGGGGTCGCCGCGGCGATCGGGGCTGACCGGGTCCCTGTGGCGGTGCCGCCGGCGATCGGCATCATATCGACGGGGAACGAGGTTATCCCTGTTGCCGGGATCCCGGGGCCGGGGGAGGTGCGGGACGCAAACTCATACCTCGCCGGCGCTTTCGTGGCAGACCGGGGTTGCCTGCCGATCTACTTTGGGATCATCAAAGATGAGCGGGAAGCGCTTGCAAGCGCAATCTCTTCGGCGCTTGACCGATGCGATGCTGTCCTGGTATCAGGGGGGTCTTCGAAGGATGAACGTGATGCCACCGCAACGGTCATCGCCGACCTCGGTGAGGTGCTGGTGCATGGGATCGCCATTGCGCCAGGAAAGCCCACCATCATAGGGGTTGCCCGGGGAAAGCCGGTCATCGGCCTCCCGGGCCATCCAGCTTCCGCCTACGTCGTGCTCGTCGCCATCGTCGACCACCTCCTCGCGGCGATGCGCAGGACCTGGATCTCCCGGCGAACCCTGCGCGCCAGTCTGGCGCAGAACATACCTTCCGCCCGTGGGCGGGAAGACTATATCAGGGTCCGCCTCGATGGTGGCAGGGCCACACCGGTCTTCGGAAAGTCAGGACTCCTCAACACCCTGGTTCAGAGTGAAGGGTTGGTGCGGATCCCGGCATCGAGCGAAGGACTTGAGATGGGCGAAGAGGTGGAGGTGATACTATGGTGAAGCGATACCTCTCGGTCATACCGCTTGCCGAGGCACAGGCACTCGTGAAGGACTCTTTCCCGGCGACCCCGGGGATCACGCGGGTAGAGGTGACCACCGGAGTGGTCGGCCGGATCACAGCGGCACCCATATTCGCCCGGTTCTCGGTCCCCGCCATCCACATATCAGCGATGGACGGGATAGCAGTCAGGAGCGCCGATACCATCGGGGCGAGCGAACAGAACCCGGTCACCCTTCCCGATGCGGCGAGGGTCAATACGGGAAACATCATCCCGCGCGGGTACGATGCGGTGATCATGATCGAGGACGTCTGGGTTGACGGCGAGACCTACACGGTCAGAAGCCCGGTCAGCCCCTGGCAGCACATCCGCCCGGTCGGCGAGGACATTGGAGAGTCGGAGATGATCCTCCCCTCGAACCACCGGATCCGGCCGCAGGATCTGGGTGCGCTTGCAACCTACGGGGTCACGGAGATTGCCCTCCTCGATGTCAGGGTAGGCCTCCTCCCCACCGGGAGCGAGCTGGTTCCAGCGGGCGTGATGCCGCCGCCCGGGAAGGTCGTGGAGAGCAATACCCTGATGGCCGCGGCGGTCCTTGAAGGGGTGGGTGCAGAGACATGCCGCTACCCGATCGTCCCGGACGACTACGCCCTGATCCGTGCAGCCGTCCGCAGAGGTGTAGCTGAAAACGATATCCTGCTCGTCTCGGCAGGTTCATCCGCCGGGACACGCGACTACACCGCTGACGTCATACGGGATCTCGGCGAGGTGCTGGCGCACGGGGTCGCTATCAAGCCCGGAAAGCCGGTGATCGTCGGCCGGATCGAGGGGAAGCCGGTGATCGGTCTCCCCGGCTACCCGCTTGCAGCCGCGACCGTGCTCCGGGAGATCGTGCTCCCGCTCCTCGCCCACCACGGTCTACCCCACCCGCAGCCGGAACGGGTCCAGGCCCGCCTGACCACGAACCTCCAGTCCGATATCGGGACCGACGAGTTCGTCCTCCTCTCGACAGGAAGGATCGGCGACCGCTGGGTTGCGGTGCCGCAGTCACGGGGCGCGGGAGTCCAGATGAGCGCGGTGCGGGCAAACGGGTATATGCAGATCTCGGCGCAGAAAGAAGGAGCTGCGGCCGGAGAGGTGATCGATGTTCGGCTCTCGGTTCCGCGCGCCGAGGCGGAGGAAGCGGTGCTCATCACCGGCAGCCACGATCCATCCCTCGACCACCTGACCGACCTGGTCAGGCCGCGCGGCGTCGACCTCCACTCCACCCACCTCGGGAGCATGGGCGGTGTGATCGCGCTGAAGAAGGAGGAGTGCCACGCGGCCCCGATGCACCTCCTCGCCCCCGACGGCACCTATAACACCCACTACCTGGAGCGCTATCTACCCGGCGCCGATCTTGTCCTCCTCTGCGTGGCAGAGCGGCAGCAGGGGATCATATCGCGCGAGGGGATCGGACTTGACGATCTCCCCGGACGGACGTTCATCAACCGGCAGAAGGGGTCAGGGACCCGGATACTCCTTGACCACTGCCTGACAAGACGCGGTATCAGTCCGGCATCCATCCCGGGATACGAGCGTGAAGCGACGACGCACCTTGCGGTGGCGCTTGCGGTCCAGACCGGAGAGGCGGATGCAGGGATGGGGGTTTACAGTGCCGCAAAGGCGCTCAACCTCTCGTTCGTCCCGGTGGCGACTGAGCGGTACGAGCTCGTGATGTATCGTTCGATGCTCGACGATCCCCGGATCGAGGCTCTGGTCAGCACCGTCTCTTCAGAAGCGTTCAAACGAGTCCTCACAGACCTTGGCGGCTATGAGACAGATGATACTGGTGTCCTGCGCGGACTGCGAGGCTGACAGCCTCTTCTGGCGTGGAGCAGGCCACCACCCCCTCTATCTCCCAGGTGCAAAGCCCAAAGACTGATTTTCCCGTCTTGAGTGCGACGGCTATCTCGGAGAGCGTGCCGTAACCACCGCCGACGGCGATCACCGCGTCGCCTGAGTTGACCAGGATGACGTTTCGCGCATGCCCCATCCCGGTGCGGATGACCACGTCCAGGTAGGGATTCCCGTCTCCGGTGCCGAGGATGACACCGACGGTCGTGCCGCCCGCTTCCTTGGCACCCCGACAGACGGCCTCCATCACCCCGCCGAGGCCACCGCAGCAGACGGTTGCATGGTTGCCGGCAATGAGGCGGCCGATGGTCTCCGCCACCCCGTACTCTTCAGTGGAGCAGTTCGCACTCCCGACGACTGCTATCTGCATGGAAGAGACTCGGGCTTCCATGCGGATAAAGGATGAGGGAAAGATCTCCCCGGTCCATGCAGGCGAGGCGGCCGATGACCCTGCGCTGTGCCGTCTTGCAGACTTCGTCGACTCGATACGACCCTGCACCCTCGCGCGGGACCACTCCAAAATGATTTGTCTTGCGAGGACAAACGGTACATAAGAGCGTTGATATGAGGGATATGAGGTGAAGGAAGTCACCAGCAGCTACAATCCGCAGGAGATCGAGGCCGGGGTCCAGGGTTACTGGGAGAGAGAGGATATCTACGCGCGCGTCAGAGCCCTGCGGAAGGGTGGAAAGGCGTTTTTTTTTGTAGATGGGCCTCCGTATACCACCGGCCACATTCATCTCGGCACCGCCTGGAATAAGATCATAAAAGATGCCATCCTCCGGTACCACCGGATGCGCGGCGCAGACGTCATCGAGCGCGCAGGATACGATATGCACGGCCTTCCCATCGAGGTGAGGGTGGAGCACCAGCTCGGGTTTGCATCCAAGAAGGATATCGAGGAGTACGGTATCGCCAGGTTCATCGAGCAGTGCCGGGCGTTTGCGGTGGAGCATATGGAGATCATGAGTGATCAGTTCCGGGGGCTCGGTGTCTGGCTCGACTTCGACAACCCCTACCAGACCATCAAAGAAGATTACATCGAGTCTGCCTGGTGGACGATCCAACGGGCGGATGAACACGGCCTCCTCGAGCGCGGCCACCGGGTCGTGAACTGGTGTCCCCGGTGCGAGACCGCGATAGCCGACTCGGAGGTGGAGTACTGGGACGAGACCGATCCCTCAATCTTCGTCAAGTTCCCTATCATTGGGCGCGAGAACGAGTACCTGGTGATCTGGACAACGACGCCCTGGACCCTTCCGGCAAACGTGGCGGTGGCGGTCAACCCGGCGTTCACCTACACCCGGGTGCGGGCTGAGAAGGATGGAGAGGTCGATATCCTCTGGATCGCCGATGAACTCGTTGAGTCCGTCCTGAAGATGGGGCGATACCAGGACTACACGGTCCTTGACCGCGTCGCAGGAGATGATCTGGTCGGGGTGGAGTACGCATCACCGCTCGCTGATCGCGTGCCGCACCAGTCCGAGATCCGGCACCGGGTCGTGGCGGCCGACTACGTCGAGCTCGAGAACACCGGTCTTGTCCACATCGCTCCGGGGCACGGGTGGGACGACTACCTCGTCGGCATCAGGGAGGGACTTGAGGCCTTCTGCCCGGTTGACTCCGCCGGACGTTTCACCCCGGCGGCGGGAGCGTTTGCAGGGATGTACGTTCGGGACGCAAACGAGGCTATCATCGACGCACTCGGCGATCTTCTCCTCTCCCGGCGGACGATCACCCATCGCTACGGCCACTGTTGGCGGTGTAAGACCCCCATCATCTACCGGGCGACAGCGCAGTGGTTCCTGAAGGCGACCGAGATCCGTGACGCGATGCTCGA
>JAAZOW010000162.1 GCA_012797575.1 Methanomicrobiales archaeon
GACCTCATCCGGAGAGGTCGAGATAATCAAGCTGGAACACGTCAAGAACAAGAACGTGGTGGATGACTACCGCGTAACCCGCAAGGTCGTGAGTGCAGAGCAGGTCGGGAGCTCCCTCTCGGTCCAGCAGCAGAAACTCAGAGACCTGAAGGCAGACATCGATAAGAAGGCTGCAGATGGCGTGGACGTCTCTGCGGTGCAGGCTAAATACGATGCCGCGAGCAAGGCGCTCACCAGTGCTGCATCGGCGAACCCCTCAAAGGCGGCAGAGCATATCGCCACTGCTACGAAGAGCATGGATGAGGCGAAGGCGCTCCTCGATAAAGCATGGACCGAGAAGGAGGTCGCCGATACTGGTGCGGCGATTGAGTCTCTGGATGGGAACATCAACTACTTTGTTGAGAACCGCTCCATGGGCGGAGACCCGAGGGTCGTCTCCATCGTGACGAAGCGCGAGAGTGCTGTCCAGTTCTATTCCCAGGCGAAGGATGGCCTGAACGCGAAGAACTATCCGCTGGCTCGCTCGAAGGCGGACGAAGGGTTGAAGAAGGCAAATGAGGCCCTACGCGATGCAGAGGCACTGAGAGACGAGATCGGGGAAGGATTCAGCCTCGGCAGCCTCCTCCCCATCGTGGGCATCGGCGTTGTCATCATACTCGTCATCGCGGGTGTCGTGATCTATCGGAAGAGAACCCGCTGGGATGAACTTGGATAACCCGAGATAACCTTTTTTTACGCCCCCGTAAGATAAAATCTTCTGGTTTTGCGAGGCCTCCCCCTCCTCACCCGGCTCGTCGCGCCTCCGCTCCCATCTTGGGAGGAGGATACCCAGGGGAGGTCGTATCCGGAAGAGTAAACACCCCCGCGCCGGCTCTTTCTTCAGGTTCTCCCCAGACACTGGATCGTGGGAGGTATCTCCACGGGGGAGGGGCAGACGGGGAAGGGGCAAAAAGCCCCCTCCCCTGCCTTTCTGCCTTCAATATGACTACAAAGGGCGCAAAGAGGGGCAAACATACACCCCTGAGGATCTCTCGAATGTACGATTGACAACGAGCACTAGTAGGCCCCCCTTCTCACGGAACCATTTCTCGTAAGCGTATCCTCCTACTGTGGACCATGGGAGCAGTCCTGGCGACTGCCCGATGGAGAACTGTGCCCCGGGTGCATGCTCAGATGACCAGTTGTTTTTCAGGGCACCACCTAACGATGCCGATCCAGGCACTCGCAGACAAAAGCCCCTGTTACAAAATCAGAAGCCATCCGATCCCGGCGGCCGACCGTACAGGGCATTCGGGGGCCTGGAAGATCCCTGCTTCCGCACGGAGACAGCGATTGGGCGTAGGTCTGGGCGCCGCTCTCATCCCGCACCCCCCCTCCCCACAGTAACATATATATAACGTATAACCCCCCTGAACCTGCCGAAACTGCGAGATGAGTACGGCAGGAGAGAAGAATCATGGCATGGAGAAGAACGCCCGGCGGGCTCCGGGCGGAGTTTGACGAACTGTTTGCGGATATGCAGAGGCAGTTTTCCGAGACGATGGAACGCATCTCCGGGACCACACAGCAGCTGCCCCGACTCGGGGGCGCCGGAGCAATGATCGATGTTCGGGAACACGATAGGGACGTTGTGATCGTCGCCGACCTCCCTGGCGTGGAGAGACAGAAGATCTCGGTCCGGCTCCTCGACCCGAGGACGCTCCGGATAGCGGCCCGGCGGGATGAAGTGCTGGAGGCAGAGGAAGCAGGATATCATATGCGGGAGCGCAGATTCGGCGCTATATCCAGGACGGTCACCCTCCCAACAGACGTCACAGAAGAGGGTGCGCAGGCAACCTACAAGAACGGTGTCCTCGAGGTGCGGTTGAGGAAGATCGCTGAACATGGCGGAAAGACCATCCCCGTGAGCGAAGAGGCCGCCCGGGAGATCGCGGATAGGCAGAGGCGAAGAGAGGAGGAGCAGTATCGAAAAGAACAGGCAGAGACGGAACCCACAGGCTACATCAGCCCACAAGAAGTCAGGGAAGAGGCAGAGAAGGTCCAGCTGGAGGAGCGGGGAACCTCCGAGGAGCAGGCCACGGCTGAGCAGCTGCGCAGGCACAAAGAAGAGCTCTACGAGGAGGGGAAGAAGAAGCTCTCCGGGTAGCGAACAACCCACACGCGATCAGACCGTGCGAGACGCGACGGCGCAGGCCACGTGTAGCAGGAGTCCAGGCAGGATAATGTCCCAGAGATCCGGCTGCCCGGCAGCATACCGCGAGGTAGCCCCCACAGCAGCCACCACCACAGTTCTATCCCTGTTCACCCTGACACCCATCACGGAGAAGACCAGCCGCTACCGATACGCTCCCACAAGATAAAGAGGTACCAGCACCAAAGGATGGGTGAATGGAAAATACTACTACGTTTCGAGATTTCAATATATCAGAGAAGACACTTCAGGCAATAGGGGATATGGGCTT
Organism: Methanomicrobiales archaeon; assembly: GCA_012797575.1. Taxonomy (GTDB): domain Archaea; phylum Halobacteriota; class Methanomicrobia; order Methanomicrobiales; family Methanoculleaceae; genus Methanoculleus. The sequence goes on from JAAZOW010000162.1 coordinate 2,463, forward strand.
TGAAGAGCCGACACCGATCCAGGCGAGCACGATACCCCCACTCCTTGAGGGGCGCGACATC
>JAAZOW010000346.1 GCA_012797575.1 Methanomicrobiales archaeon
CTGGCGATCTCGAGCAGGGCGTCCAGGTCGACGTGCTCGCCGATCACGCTCTTGATGATATCGATGCGCTCTGCAAACCCCTCACCTCCCACCCCCTCCCGGTAGGGCACAAGCCCGAGGTAGCGCGCCGCAAGCTCCATCTCCTCCATACGGGGGATGGCACCGATGACCGGGATCCCGCAGTAGTGCTCGACCGCCCGGATCGTCTTCTCCCGGTGCCGCGCGCCGGAGATCTTGTTGAGGATGACCCCCCTGATAGCGACGTCGGGGTCAAACGCCTGGAATCCCTTCACGATCGCGGCCGCGCTCCGGGTGATGCTCCGGGCGTCGACCACGAGGACCACAGGGAGAGCAAGGTGTTTTGCTACCGCGGCCGTGCTCCCGAGATCGGTGAGCGCCTCCGCCCCCTCAAAAAGTCCCCGGACCCCCTCCACGATGGCGACATCTGCCCCCCGGCACCCGTGCGAGAAGACGGCCTCGAGCTCATCCCGGTTCATGACATAGTCGTCCAGGTTCCGGCAGGCCCGCCCCGTCACCCCCGTCAGGTATGAGGGATCGACGTAGTCCATCCCCACCTTGAAGGTCTGGACGGTCCGCGATCTCGAGAGGAGCGCCGAGAGCGCAAGTGTGATGCTCGTCTTCCCGCTCCCGGACCGGTCGCCGGCGATCAGCAGCCCTTTCATCGCATGCTCCGCAGGACCGCCCCGAACTCACTCTCGACTATCTCCCGGGCACCCAGGGTCTTTGGGTGCAGATCGATCTCGACGATGACGTGACGGTGCCCTATCTCCCGGAGGGGGTCCACCTGCCGGGGTCCGTTCGTGATCGAGAAGACCTCGATCCCGCTGGTGTACTCCGGCGGGATGGCGTGTGGCACACCGACGATGAGGGCAAAGTCGGGCGCAAGCTCCCGGATCCGCTCTCCGACAGCCACCCCGTTGGCGCCGTACTCATCCAGCGCTCCGATGAGTTCAGGGTCGATCCAGCACTCCCGCATCCCGGCAAGGATCCGGGCGGCATCCTCCCGCACCTTCGGGAGGCCGCGGTCCTCCAGGTTTGCGATATACGTGATCGCGGCATCCGGTCGGGCGTCATGGAGGGCGATGAGTTCGTCGGCGAACATGTAGGCGGTCTCCTTCTTCGCGTTCATGATCGCAAGGCCCCTCGCGCCTTCATCCACGAGGTTTAAGAGACGCCGTGCAGCGATATGCTTGAGATCGCCGCGTGACGGCTCGATGTAGCTCCTGGACGCCGCGCCCCGGAGCCGCTCGACCTCGTTTGCCTTCGCGAGACAGTAGCGCTGGCGTTCCAGCTCCTCGTCGCTGATCCACCCGGCTGCGGCCGCTGGTTCAAGCGTCGCAAGTACGCCATCGATGTTCTCCCGAAACCCGGCATGGATATCCACCGCGATCGTCGGCGTGGTGACTTTTGCGTCGTGGATGGCGGATTCGAGGTCCTCGCCGATGATCATGGAGACACAGGTCCCGACGATCGCTATCCGCCGGGGCGAAAACTCCTCATCCGCGTTGCGGAGCACCCGCACGAGCGGGTCATGTCCGCCGAAGATGAACTCGTTATCGCCAAGCGAGGTCGTCAGCACCCGCATCCCGTCCTCCTCGAGGAGGCGGGCGTGTTTGAATGAACAGCCCGACGGGCCGTGGAGGACAGCCAGGTCCACGCCCAGGTCTCGGGCGGTGTAGAGAGCCGCTACAATTGAACTCGGTCTTGGTTGAATATACTGCATAAACACTATCTCCACGTCTTTACCGCAAGGACGATCGCGCCTGAGGGAGTGGTCTCCCGGGCCCGGTCGAGCCCTGCATCGAGGGTGGCCGCCTCATGCCCTTCCCCGACATAGACGGTCGCCGTCGGTCTGACGGTCGATACCGCCTGCATGATATCCTCCGGTGAGAACCCTTCACAGATCGCTCGGGCCTCTTCGCCGATGACGAGTGTCAGGGCGCCGCCATCTGTGAGGGTCCGTGCATAACGAGCGGCCTCCACGGTGGTGGCCACGTTTGTTCCGCTGTTTGCGTTATCCACGATCACTCGGCCACCCTCCCGCCAGCTCGCCATCCGGCCCGGGAGGGCGGTGAAGGAGGCGAGCGGCGCAGGGTCGATGCCGAGTGCGCAGGCGGTCGTCGCCGCAAGCGAGAGCGGTGTGCGGTAGCCTTCAAGGGTCAGGAGCGGGTTTGTGAACGCGCCGGCGATCTTGCCTCGCCCGTACCGGCAGACGTCGTCATCGATGGCGGTGACATCATCGACCGCCACCGTCCGCCCCGGGAGGTCGACTCCAGGGGGGAGGACCGTAACCCGCGCCCGGGAGAGGAGTCGGCACTTCTCGGCCATCGCGTGCTTCTTACCCGCCGCGATCGGGTAGTCCTCCGGTGACGTCAGCACCGCCACGTCCCCGGCGCCCGTGACCCCGAGCGACTCTTCAGCGATGAGCCAGCCGCCGATGCGCCGGGCCTCGTGCGCTGCAGGGATCAGGGAGGCGGGTGTGATGCTCCGTTTCCAGAGGTGCGTTTGTTCCGGGTAGCGGTATGTCCCGGTCGATGTGTGCAGGATCCCCGGGCCCGGCAGCAGTGAGGCGAGGGCGTGCGCGGTGGTGGTCTTCCCCCGCGCCCCGGTGATCTCGATGAAGAGCTGGGGGGTGCGGCGACCTCCGATGATCCTCCCCACCATCTCGTGGTGCGAGATCGCGGGGCCGTGTCGCTGGAGGAGGGGGTGATCCGGGTCGAGGTGGACTGGTGCGGTGACCAGGTTGTAGGATCGTTTGAGCGCCACCTCGACCGGAATGCCGCCCCTCCCACGGTAGACATCCACCTCATCCACCTGGTAGCCGGAACCACGGAGCACCCCGGCGAGCTCAGCCCCGCCGTGGATGGTGTCCAGCACCAGGATCCGCATGGTCTTCAGGGATCCAGTCTGGCGATCGCGTCGGACGCGTTCTTCAGCATCAGTTCGGCAAGGAGTGGATCGCTGCCGATGGGGTCAGCGTAAACGAGCGGCACGGTTCTCCCGTTTATCTGGAACGTCCCTTCTTTGGAGCCTTCGGGGAGGCCGAGTATCCCGGGAATGTCCTTATCGATGTGGATCCCCCGCGCAAGGAAGAGCGGGACGACCACCAGCATATCGATGCTCTCCTCCCGGAATGCCTCGAGCTGTTCCTCGACTGTCGGCTCATTGATACTCATGAACCCGGGTTTGACGACGTATTCATTGGCTCTCTCTGCAATGAACCCTGCAGTAGCCTCAACCAGTTCCTTATTGTAGGGAAGTTTGCTTCCATGTCCAACAAGTAACAATCCTCTTTTACTCATATGTTACAATGTACTACGATGCCTTATTAAAATAATTTCCGATCGTTTTTAA
>JAAZOW010000204.1 GCA_012797575.1 Methanomicrobiales archaeon
AACCCCATGAACACCGATATACCCTGCGGTGAGGCCAGATCCTGCCCATCGCATCCGGAGATCTTCCCCTCTACCTCCAGGGAGACGGGGAGGCATTGCCCGAACGGTTGCCGGGGAGCCGAACCAGCATCCCGCTCCCCCCCAGGGATCGGTGGATCACCACCTGCGCGGGCTACCCTCGAGATAGCCGTAAATTCTCTTTATCCGGCGGGCCACTGTCTTCCAGCCTTCTTTTCGTATGACCGGGCCATCGCGGAGTTTGATATGGGATACCCTGATCCGGCGCCCGCCAAAGGAATATACCTCCCCGACGACGAACTCATCCTCCCCCTCAGCGGTCTGATAGAGGGGGATGGTCGTGCGCCCGGAATGGACGGATGCCCTCACCACAACCTGATCAATCCCCCGGGTCCAGAGGGTCGTCACCTCCCCGGCCTTTGCCCTGCGGGCCCTCCTCTCCCCGACCTCGATGCCGGTGATCTCAACCCCGATCACCTCATCCTCGCACTCCGCAACGATGTGATCCCCCAGGGCCACGACCTCATCATCGAAGGCCTCCACGCTACAGACTTTTGATTCAGTCTCCCGGCTCACGATCGCTCTGATGGTGAGGATGCGGGGCTCAGGGGGCCTTGACACCCGGTGAATCCTGCCGCACTCGGAGCACTGCACAACCAGTTCAGCACCCTCCCGGAGGATCTGGTGATCGCACTCCACTCCACATGCGGGGCAGACGGTAGTAATCATTCATTAGCAATGGAATCCCTCTCCTAATTAAGCATGAAGGCGAGAGACATCATCCGGGCACGGGGGCACCCGCTGGTTCAGGCCACCCACCCGACGACGTTTGAGGTGACAAAAGATGAGACGCTGACACCATCCGGCGACTGCATCATCGGCATCGCCGCAGACAAAGGTGCCGCTGATCTTGACCCCGATCTGAAAGCGCTCCTCCGCGACGACCGGGCGGTGCTCATGACCACTCTCTCCGCCGGCGACCGGACCGTCGTGGTCAGGTCGAGAGGATCTGCGGCACTCGCCCTGGATCATCCCACAGACCTTGTCTGGCGCCGGAGCGGATTCATATCTGATCGGACCATCGGCATCCGCTCCGACCACGTCGCCGCCGCACTCCCCCGGGAGTTCATCGAAGCGCTCCGGCGGGGTGAGGATCTGACGATCGAGCTCGAGGTCGAGATCGGGGAAGAAGCCTGACCTCTACCGATCGCGGCCAAGTTCGGTGAGCTTCAGCTCAGCCTCGCTGAGGAGATCCTCGCACCGTTTCACGAGGAGCGCGCCCCGCTCATACATGGCGATACTCTCCTCGAGGCTACCATCCCCGTCTTCCAGCTTCCGGACGATCGCCCGCAGCTCTTCGAGCATCTCTTCAAACGTCTCTGTCATGGATTATCTCCTCCACAATAGCCCTGCACCGGCCATCCCTCATCCGCAAGACCATACGTTCCCCGGGACTGAGGTCCTCGGTATCTTTCACGATCCTCCCCCCGGATTCAACGATACAGTAACCGCGCTCAAGGATTGCGAGCGGATCCCTCCCCTCCAGATCCGCCCGGACTCTGGCGAGCCGGGAGTGCTCTCGCTGCACCCGGGAGAGCGCCGCCCGCCTGAGCAGGTCATCGTGATCGGCGAGACGCTGCATCCGCTCGTGTATCCGGCGTTCAAGTCGCCTGGGGTGCATGCGTGCCCGTAAATCCTCGACCTCATCCTCCGAGGCTTCGATGCGGCGGGAGAGGATCGCCTCCATCCGCGCCCGGTATCCCTCGAGCTCCTGGAGCACTTCCCGGCGGTCGGGCACAGCCCGCTCAGCAGCCGCCGACGGCGTCGGCGCCCGGATATCCGCGGCAA
>JAAZOW010000247.1 GCA_012797575.1 Methanomicrobiales archaeon
GGGAAGGTGCTCCTCTCTTACCGGGCAGGATGCACAGATCAGCCCTGATCGGGCCACAGCTCCCGGGGGCCCATCGGCCCCCGTTCCCAATTTTACTGCACTAGACAGGACCCCTCCCCCATTACACCAGATTTTGGAGGTTAGTGGAGGATAATCGCGCCACCAGCCCATCCCCCGGGGAGAGGGCGATTGAGAAGATCTCAATGCAAATAGATTATTTTTTCTTCTCTCGCTTCCCACGCCTACCCGAGGAATAGATGCGCAGAAGAGATGGACGCTACACGCTCGCAAAGCTTGCATTTCTGGTCGTAGTGGTAGCATGCCTCTTCTCAGCCGGCCATTCCGGCGGAACAGGTATACCCCAGGATGATGCCGACCGGATCGCTGAACCGTTGGCCGGAACAGCATGGAATCTGGTCACCCTCCGCGCCGATGACGGTTCGATCACCGCGCCCCTCCCCGGGGCGGAGCCCCTCATCATCTTCGGCGAGAGCGGCACGCTCTCGGGGTCCGCCGGGTGCAACCTCTACTCCGCCTCGTACCGGATCAGTGGGACCAGGATATCGGTGGAGTCTATCGCTACCACCGGAGCGTACCCTGCAACGAAGGATGGGCTCATGCAGCAGGAGAGCCGCTACCGGGAACTCCTTATCGCGGCCTCCACCTATCGGGTTGATACCGACCGTCTGGTGCTTTCAGGGCCATCAGGGAGGGATCTGCTCATCTTCTCGCGGGCAGAAGAGCCCCGGACCGTGCCGCTGCTCACGACGACGTGGCGGCTGACCCACTACTGCACCGGCGGCGGCAACGCCGTCGCTTCACCGATCCAGGGTACCAACGTGACCCTGATCCTCGACGACGACGGCACGCTCTCGGGATCCGCTGGTTGCAACGCCTACTCAGCAGCGTACCAACTCAACGAGACAGGGCTTACCGTGGAGCGGGTCATCGCCACGAAGACCTCTTGCACCGAGCCCGCCGGGATCATGGAGCAGGAGCACGCCTACCTGGCCCTGATCAGGTCAGCGGCGGGCTACCGGATCGTCGGAGATGCGCTCGTGATCATCGATGGCAACGGCAGGGCGATACTCCTCTTTACGGCGGAACCATGAGAAGGGGGCACTGTCGGGCTATCCATTGAGGTAGGCATACATCTCCCCGCCTGCCGATCGGAGAGAAGAGTTCAGGGACGGTGTGGTGCTCTAAGAAACGCCCGGTCATCTGAGATCCTACTCAGGTGCTTGCGCCTGCACACACTCGGGGCACGGCTCTACGCCACCATCAGAGCCCTCGTGCACCATGTCGCCGTATCTTCAAAGATTTTGACGTGTGGAGATGGAACGCCAACAATCAACCTGATTCTGTGAGGTCCCCCCCTGTCTCTCTGGTTTTGATATGACGGTAAAGGGTGCGAAGAGGAACACGCCCCTGAACGAGCACTAGCAGCATGGGGATGTGCTCTTGCAAGGCCCGATCGGGTCCGGCACCCGCCAGGGAAGGGCAAACACCGGAGTAGGGCTTTCTAGGAGCCAGGTAATAAAAGCTTCCCAATCGAGCTCACTTGAGTATCAGTCATATACTGGAGCATTACCAGGGAAGGTGTTGGTGGGCAAGCTCGTATGGCACCACCAGAAAATAGGCCGGAGGTCTGCGGGAGATTTATCCCGCA
>JAAZOW010000167.1 GCA_012797575.1 Methanomicrobiales archaeon
CCCTCGAGGGGATCCTCGATCTTTCCCGCAACCCTCTCGGTGTAGCCGATCTCTGCGTAGGTAACCGGTTTGATGAAGGTGTTGAGCAGTGACCCGGTGAGCGCAAGCCCCACGATACCAAGGTCAGCGCTCACCGGGATATCGAAGAGGTGACTGACGATCGGTATGCCGGAGAGCCCTACACCGAGTATGACCGTTGCATCAACGTATTTATCGGCAACCCAGTCGAAGACAGCTCCGAACTTGCTCTCGGTATGATTTCTCCTGGCGACGTTGCCGTCCACCAGGTCGAGGACCGCAGAGATGACCAGCAGCAGACTGCCCGTAAGGAACCATCGCTGAGCAAAGGCGAGTGCGCACGAGAAGCCGAAGAGCAGGGAGAGCACCGAGACCTGGTTCGGCGTTACACCCAGGCGTATGAAAAATGACGCGATAGGCTCCGTATATTTGATGAATTTCGGCCGCAGAGAGGTTATATTCATCTCGTAGCTTATAAGATCCGTGAGAAGTTTAACCTTTGCTCCGCCCGGATTTTGCGGTGACACGCGATCGGTTCCGATATGACCTGGTGCTTCGTAGAGTACTCCCAGCCCGTGGCGTTGATATGACGACTCTGCGCACAGAGCAATCACCGGTGCTATAGCACGCTGCCCTGAACACCGCATGCCGCCCAGAATCACCAGATTCATAAGCGTTCCCGCCAGATGAATTTAAGAAGGACATCCAATGGCAGATCATGACAGGCCGCATGTGCTCATGATGTCGGAGATAACCGTCGACGGGAAACTTACCCTGAGGCGCGGGGCATCGAGCAAGATCCTCATGAAGTACATGGCACCCGAGACCGAGATTCTTCTTCACCAGACACGGGCGGAATGTGACGCTATCATGGTTGGGGCAAACACCATCAGGATCGATAACTCATTCCTGACAGTCCGCCTGGTCGAGGGGAAAAGCCCGCTCCGTGTCATACCGACCAACATGGCGGATATCCCACCAGACGCCAATATACTCGGATCGGATGCCCAGACGATCATCGCCGTCAGTGAGGCTGCACCGGCGGAGAAGGTTGCCCGGCTCCGGGAGAAGGGGGTCGATGTTGTTGTAGTAGGTGAGGAACGGGTTAGTCTGCCGGAGTTGATGCGGGTTTTGAAGAACCGCTACGGCGTCTCAAGGATGATGATCGAGGGAGGGCCGACGCTGAACTGGTCCATGCTGAACCATCGCCTCGTGGATGAGATCCGTCTTATCCACCTGCCGTTCATCGTTGGCGGTGCCGATACCCCATCACTCGTCGGCGGCATGCATATCGAGACTGAGAAGGAGATGATCCGGCTCGCCCTGAAACGCTACTTCATGTGCGGGAGCAATCTGGTCACCGAGTGGAACTTGCTCTACGGGGATGAGGGTGGCAGCGGAGCCTGATCGATCCGGTGATCTTTTTAGCGGGTGCCCGCACCAGTCTGCGCTGCCCTGAAGGCTTCCCCCCCACCGTGCTCTATCCGCGGCGCTGATCGATCCGTATCTCCAATCCCTTACTCCTAAATCATAGCGTAAGGATCCGCCTTCATGTACTCCCGGCAGACTGTCGTCGCGTAATGGCCGGGGGGAAGCGTGAATCGGAGGCGGACGTCATTATCCACCACCTCGGTCTGAACATCGGCGGAGAGCGCAATCGGTCTGAGGGTTCCGTCAAACTTCATCTCCACGAACCGGGACGCCCGTTCAAAGTCCCGGGCATCGATCCCCGTCGCCTGCATCAGCTCCTGCATGATCGCATCCATCCGGCCGTGCGGGACCACCGCCCCGGATCCCGGTATGA
>JAAZOW010000192.1 GCA_012797575.1 Methanomicrobiales archaeon
GATCGTGGAGGAGACCCGTCTCGTTGAGGTCTTCTACGGCTACGAGGGGGCCGATGAGGAGACAGCGCAGGAGATTGCGCGAAGGGTTGAACGAAAGATCCAGATGCTCGGGCTCCAGTCACTCTCCGGCCCGCTGATCCGTGAGATCGTCAACATGACGCTCCTTGAGCGCGGACTGATATCCTACCGGAACGTCTGCACCCGGGTGGGGACACCGGTCTTTGATGCACATCTTATCGATGTCGGGCGGGGGTTTGAGGCCCGAGATAACGCCAACCTCCAGGAGAACGCTGAGACGTCGCACAAGAAGAAGGCGGACAAGATCAGCAAGGAGCAGTACCTCCTGCAGCTTCCCCCGGATCTTGCAGACCACCACCTCCGCGGCGACCTCCACGTCCACGATCTGGAGTACTTCGGGACCAGACCGTTCTGCATCGATGGGGGTACGGTCGTGCCCCTGCGGTGGGGGGATCGCGTCCAGAGTATCAGACTCGATGACCTCCCGCTTCCCGGCGATGAGTGGCACCCGCAGGATCTCTCTGCGCTCACACCAGAGGGCTGGAGGCGGGTCGTCAAGGTGACCCGTCGACAGGCAGACCCGGATGAGATGGTCCGGATCCGGACGTCGGGTGGACGGTCGATCCTGGTGACTGGCGAACACCGGATCCCGGTGCAGACCCCGGGCGGTATGGCCATCCGTCGTGCCGACGAGGTCCGCGCCGGAGACGCGGTTTATACGATCCCGAAGACCGATGCCATCCGCGGTGAGACGATAGAGGTGATCGATCTCGTCCAGGAGCTGCCTGCATCAGTCCCGCCCCACCTCCTTGAGAGCATCTACGTCCGGGGTGCCGGAGAGATCTTTTCTGGTGTGGTGCGGGCCGGGCAGGCCACCTCGTACACCGATATCTCTCAGACGCTCGGGATCGAGCATCAGAAACAGTGGTACACCCTTGGGATTATGCCGGTTGCCCACTTCGCGACCTTCTCCCGCCACTACGGCATCGAGGACTACAGACAGGTCGCCATCGGCGTCTCCGGGAGCCGAGACGAACTACCGGCGGTCCTCAAGCTCACGCCGGATCTCATCCGGCTGCTCGGGCTCTTCGTCGCTGAAGGGAACTACAACGTATCGCCTGAGGCCGGGCAGCATACCCTGGCGATCGCCGAGAGCGGACAGGCACCCGCGATTCAGGTCGCGGCATGCACTGGCTCAAACGCCCATGCAACCCTCACCGGAGGGAGTCCTGGCACCACAACCATCTCCGGGGTCGATAGGGGACATAGCCGGCGGATCAACATCGATGGAGACCTTACTCTCCTGATCTTCCGCTACGTCTTCGGCGTCCCGGAGGGGTCAGCACAGAAGCGTCTCCCGGGAATAGTATACCATCTCGACGATCTGCTCCTCCACGTGTTCCTCTCGGCCCTCTTCACCCAAGACGGTTCTGTGCACTACCACCCCCAAAGGATGGACTGCATCGTCAGCTACACCACCTCCTCCCCGGCGCTCCGGCAGGAGCTCTCGCTCCTGCTCACCGCGCTCGGCATCACCCCGCACATCATCGAACTCCCCAGCGAGGAAGACCGATCGACGCTCTACCGGATCCAGTTTACCGGGCGAGAGGATATCGAGACGTTCGCCCGGTACGCCACGTTCCTCGACGAGCGACAGGATTCCATCGACGGTTTCCTCTCGGCGGTGAGAGGGGGGCGGCGGGACCGGGACCGGGACCGGGCGGAGACCGTCATCGAGGTCTCGGCGGGAAAGCCCACCGGCGAGTACGTCTACGACCTCTTCCTCGCCGGCGGCATGGCCGAGGAGAGCCATACGTTCTATGCCTCCGACGGTCTGCTCATACATAACTGCCAGGATTGGGATCTCCGCTACTTCCTCTACTACGGTCTGATGCCCGATGGCAACGGAACGAAGGCCTCAGTCGCCGGCCCGGCGAAGAGGGCCGAGGTGGCGGTCCTTCATGCTGTCAAGGCTCTCGGCTCTGCTCAGACAAACTTCGCCGGCGGGCAGGGTTACTACAACTTCCTGACGTTCATAGCGCCCTTCATGGAAGGCATGGATTACGAGGAGATCAAGCAGCTGATGCAGATGTTCGTCTATGAGATGACCCAGATGATGGTCGCCCGGGGCGGCCAGGTGGTCTTCTCATCGGTCCAGCTCTCTCCTGGCGTCCCCTCCCTCTGGAAGGATAAACCCTGTGTCTACCGTGGCAAGGTCTGGGACGGGAAAGAAGCGCCGCTCCGGACCTACGGCGAGTTCGAGCGGGAGGTCCGACTCCTCTTCAAAGCGCTCATGGAGGTGATGCTCGAGGGGGATTACTGGGGCAAACCCTTCTCCTTCCCGAAACCTGAGATCAGCATCGAGCCCGATTTCCTCACCGAGGATGAGGAGTTCAACCGGGCGCACCCCGACCTCCCGACCTACCACGACCTCTACCTGATGACCTTTGAGCTGGCATCCAAGTACGGCACACCCTACTACGACAACCAGATCCCTCCCTACCGGGGTGCTGGGGAGGGGATATCCTGCTACCAGTGTCTTGCGGGCGACGAACTGGTCCCGGTGGTCGATGGTGATGGGCGGGTGGCTGTGCGAACGATCCGCGATCTCTTCGATGCCGCAGCAAAGAACGGGAGGCGGATCGACTCTTTCGGGACGGAGCTCGCCTACTTCGACGGCAAAGTCCCGAGCGTCGACTTTATGACTCTTGAAGCCTCTCTCCGCCCGTTCCGTGGCGTTATGCGGCAGCACTACACCGGCGACCTCCTCCGGATCACCCTGGAATCCGGCCGACAGATCACCGCTACATCCGATCACCCGGTCTACGTCCTCAGCGGCGGGAGGTTTGTCCAGATGACGGCGGGCGATCTTGAGCCCGGCGACCACCTGCCGGTCCTCACCGCAGGTGGGCTATGCGAGAGATCGGTCACCAGGATCGACGTCGCAGAGACGATCGCCGGGGCAGGCTACGCCGATATGATCCGGATCGCCGAAGATGAGGTGAAGATCCCTGGCGCCCGGCAACCCGGTCTACCCCGGACCATCCCGGTCAGCCGCGATCTTGCAGCCTTCCTCGGGTACTATCTGGCGGCGGGATCGAGCGATCGCTCCGGGCGGAGGTATACCGTCCGGCTCTCCTTTGAGGGGGACGGAGCCGATCTCGCGGCGGACGCCATCGCCTGCATCCGCGCCGCTTTCGGGTATGAACCGAAGATCTACGAGTCTGCTGCGGGGATCGAGGTCGCCATACGGAGCAAGCTTGTTTACCTGTTCCTCGACGCCCTCGGATGCGGTTCCTCGGCCGCCGATAAAACCGTGCCTGACCTCCTCTTCAACCTTGACCGCGACCTGATCGGTGACTACCTCGGCGCGACCTTCCACGCCGGCAGGGAGGATACCTCCCGTCGTTACGCCCGGAGCGTCAGGCTGAAGATGGCCTCCCGGGGCGCTGCTCAGAGGGTGGTCCTGCTTGCAGGGGAGATCGGCGTCCAGATGAGCTACGCTGAACGGGAAGCGACGATCCAGCGGTCTGATCCCCCGAAGAAGGCCTACATCTGCCGGATCACGGCTCAGGACCAGATCGAACGGTTCTGCGCAGGGACCAGGTACAGCGCCAGGTGGACTCGCGGGAGGGAGAGTGGGGGCCCATTCACACATCTCCCGGAGAGCGGGCGCGTGCCCAGGTGCACAACCTTCTCATGGAGCGGCAGATACGGGGTGGAGGGTATCGAGGGGATCCAGGTATCGCTCTTCCTCCCGCCCGCCATAGGGCACCTCGCCCAGGGCGACGTCCACCCGCTCCGTATCCGCTCGATCGAGCCGGTGGCGTGCGATGGTTACGTCTACGACCTCGTGGATGTCTCCGGCACCCATACCTTCGCAAATGCCCATGGTATCGTGACCGGGAACTGCTGTGCTTACCAGTTCTCGGCGCTTGCGGACGACGACGATGAGTTTGATGATAAACTCTACTTCCGGGAGGGGAAGCACTTCTCGATGGGGTCCTGGCAGGTGATGTCGATCAACTGTCCCCGTGCAGCCTACAAGGCCGAAGGCGACCAGGAACGACTCTTTGCCGAGTTGAAGGCGCTCATGGATACCGCTGTGGACCTCTTCCGGATCAAACGTCGCTGGATGTCACTCATCCGGGCGAACGGTCGGATGCCGTTTGCGATGCAGCGCCCGAAGGATCCGAATACCAGCGAGCGCGGTACGGTCGCCGTGGATCTCGAGGGGCTCGTCTACACCATCGGCGTGGTCGGGGTCAATGAGATGGTCCAGCACTTCACCGGCCACCAGCTCCATGAGTCAAGGGACGCGTTCCGTCTCGCTGTCCGGGCCATGACGGAGCTTGAGATGTATGCCCGCGAGCTCTCGGCGAAGCATGACATGACGATCGCCCTTGCCCGCACCCCGGCAGAGACGACCGGTCAGCGGTTTGCCGTCGCTGATCTCCTCGATGAGAGGTTCAGGGATCATGCGCTCAGGGTCATCAAGGGCGATGCTGATGCGGCGCTCGATATGCTCGGCACAACCCTCGATCTCCCCATCTACTACACGAACGGGACCCATGTCACCCCGGCTGCGGTGGTCCCGCTCACCAAGAGGATCGAGATCGAGCATATCTTCTTCCCGATCGTGGACGGCGGGAACATCTTCCACATCTGGCTCGGGGAGGCGCGCCCGGACCCCCGTGGATTGATGGAGATGGCGATGAACCTCTGCCGGACGACCCAGATCGGTTACTTCGCCTTTACAAGGGATCTGACGGTCTCCCTCAAGGAGTTCCGGGAGCTCAAGACCGAAGCATGAAGAGCCCGGGAAGGCGGCCGGATCGCTCCCGACGGCGAGCCGGGTGGATGCCTGACCGATATCATACCTTTTTGGCCCTGTAGGAGAGATCCAGATAGTAGCTGTCGCGACGACGGCGGCTTCTGAGGTTATCCATGATCGATCTAGCGACTCCACTCCTGGCGATCGATGTCGGCAGGGGCACCCAGGACATCCTGGTGTACGAGCCCGGCCGACCGCTCGAGAACAGCATCAAACTGGTCCTCCCCTCCCCGACTGTTGTGGTGGCGGAGAGGATCCGGCAGGCAACCCGAGCCGGGCTCCCGATTTTTCTGGACGGGTTCCTGATGGGCGGCGGAGCGAATACCGGCGCGATACGGAAACATCTGGCAGGAGGCTTCCCGGTCTACGCCGCGCCAGGGGCTGCAGCGACCCTCCATGACGATCTTGAGCGGGTGCGCTCGATGGGCGTCGATATCCGTGATACTCCTCCGGAAGGCGCCATGACCGTCCGCACAACCGACTACATGGAGGCGGAGCTGCGCATGGTGTTCGCTCTCTTCGATGTGGAGTATCCCCGGAACGTCGCGGTCGCTGTCCAGGACCACGGTTACTCGCCGCACCGGAGCAACCGCATCCATCGGTTCGAACTGATGCGGGAACGCCTGGATGCCGGAGACTGGGATCTCCTCTCACTCGCCGCCGACCCGGTCCTGCCTGATATGACCCGGATGCAGGCGATCAGGGAGCAGGCCCCGGGAGCACTCGTCACCGATACCGGCCCTGTGGCGCTTATCGGGGCACTCTGCGACCCACGGGTGCGGGAGCAGGCGGAGGAGGGGATCATCCTCGTCAACGCCGGAAACGGCCATACCCTCTGCTTCACCCTGAAGGGGCGGGAGATATACGGGCTCTTTGAGCACCATACGGGCGCGCTCGATCAGAAGAGTCTGCAACGGTATATCCAGAAGCTCGCCGACGGCACGTTGACGTCGGAGGAGATCTTCGATGATGGCGGTCACGGGGCGGCGGTGAGGAAGCCTCTTGACACCGATGCTGTGGTCGTCACGGGTCCAAATCGGTTCCGGTTGATGCCGGAGGCCTATCAGGCGGCGCCCTTCGGGGATACGATGCTCTCGGGATGTTTTGGGCTCATGCACCTCTGGAAACACTTCCGGGAGGGGTGAGGGCCCCCCTCACCCCCACAGCCACCCGAACAGGCCGCTGAAGAACCCGGTGATCGTATCAAGCGGCGATGCCGCTACGTCCGTCACGACCTCGTTCCCGTTCTCCTCGAGGTAGATGTCTGCGATGTTCTCCCGTCCAAGGCCTGCCAGGGCATCGAGGTGCCCGATCGCTCCAGAGGCGATCGTGTCGTGGTCGATGCCCCGCGCCCATGCTCCGGTTATCGTCTCTGAGGGACGAAGTGCTGAGTTCTGGATGCCTGCAAGCGTGTAGAGTGAGGGGAGGGGGGAGTCTTCTGTCGTGCCTGCTTCCCCGGAGGGGCGGAGGGAGATGATCGGGTCGGAGATCCCCATCGAGGGATGCTCCTGGTCGCCGGAGAAGGCGTACGCCCTGAAGGAGAAGATGTCCGGGGTCGATGTCAGGTTGGTGATCTGTCGCTCTTCAGGGAGCGTGAGGTCTTCAAGCGTCAGCCGCCCGGTGCGGGTGAAGACCGAGAACTCCCAGACGGCGCGCTCTCCGCTGCGGAGCTCTTCGGGCCCACCCGTCCGCGTGATCTCGTAGATCCCGGTCTCGACCGGCGGCGGCACCAGGACGACGCAGGCCAGGTCATCCCTCGTGAGCGATACGTTCCGGGCCTCGACCGTCACGGTGATGGCGAACGTCTCTCCTTCGTGCGCCACCCGGGGGCGGCGGCCGCCGAGGCGCATGGCGGTATCGAGGAGCCAGTCCAGGTTTGCTATCTCCACTCCGTTTCTGGTGAGGGTGGCATCCTCCGCTGTCCGGGTGAGGAGCACCCCGACGCCACTGACGATCAGGCCGTCGCCCGTCTCGGCGGTCGCGGGCAGCACCCGGGTCTGGTTCGCACCGGTGGTAGTGGGGGACGATCCGGGGTTTGCTACCGGGTGATTGCTCAGGACCAGCGGGCGGTGATGGGTCGTATGCGACTTTGCCATCGTCGCGCCCGGCCGGGGTGGAGCGTCGCGCTCCAGGGTCGGCGTCGCCTCGACCTCGTCATCAGACTGAGCGGCTGCTACCGTCAACATCGTACCCGATTGGGGCGAGGGAGGATCCGTCTCCGGGGTGATCGTAGGATCCGATGCCCCTTCCTCGACTTCGTCCGTACCATCGGATGCAGGGGCCCCTACGAGCCAGGTCGGGCCTTTCGGTGCTCTTGGGATCTCCGGCAGCCTCGAGGTGACTGATCTCTCCATTTCAGGCACCCCCTCTGTCGGTGCAGGATCGCTGACGATCGCATCTGTTATGGGTGCCGGTGCTTCCTGCGAGGCGATACCTCCAGCGCCTGTGAGGGTGAGGAGGGCAAGCGTGCCGATGAAGAGTGCCGCTACCGTGCATGCGAGGAGAGATATCTTCAACGCCTTTCTCCCTGGTATCCATGGCTGCGTGCAGGGATCGGCGCCTGATTCCGTTGGAGGTGCTTGTACCTCCTCTGCCTGCCTGGATCCACGGCTCATGGGGGGCTTATCTACCCCATACCGATATAAATACCTTGGGTGCATCCCGACGGCTCAGCGTGCGGTGGGGATCGCGTGCATGAACAAGAGATCGCAAACCCTCTTCGGGAGGAGCAGCCCGAGTACTAGGTATGGACGCGACCGACCGATACCGGGGCTGCCTCCTCGGGCTTGCTACCGGTGATGCCCTCGGGGCCACGCTCGAGTTCCGGGCGCCCGGGACGTTTGAGCCCATCACCGGGATCTGCGGCGGCGGGCCTCACCGCCTCAAGCCCGGCGAGTGGACTGATGATACGTCACTTGCACTCTGTCTTGCCGAGAGCCTCATCGAGAGGAGGGGGTTTGACCCCATCGACCAGCTGGAGCGCTACTGTCGCTGGCATTTGGAGGGCTACCTCTCCTGCACGGGGACCTGCTTTGATATCGGGGTGACGACGCGAAAGGCGCTCCAGCGCTTCATGCGCTCCCGGGAACCCTTTCCTGGCCTGACGGACGAGAGATCAGCCGGCAACGGGTCACTGATGCGCCTTGCGCCGGTGCCCATGTTCTATGCGGTCGATCCGATCCGGGCCATCGAACTCTCTGGAGAGAGCTCCCGGACCACGCACGGGCTGCTGGTGACCATCGACGCCTGCAGGTACTTTGGAGGGCTCATCCTCGGCGCTCTCCTCGGTGTGCCAAAGGAAACCCTGCTCTCGGCGAGGTACGCGCCGATCCCGGGATACTGGGAAGAAAATTTGCTCGCAGGTGATATCGACAGGGTTGCAGCGGGGTCGTACCGGGAGAGGGAGCCGCCGGAGATCCGGGGACGCGGGTATGTCGCGGCCTCGCTTGAAGCGGCGCTCTGGGCGTTTCATAGGAGCGACACGTTCGAAGAGGGGTGCCTGATGGCGGTGAACCTCGGTGAAGATGCCGATACCACCGGGGCGATATACGGGCAGCTCGCCGGAGCGTACTATGGGGTGGCGGGGATCCCGGGGGCGTGGCTTGCGTGTCTTGCGGAGAGGGAGATGATCGAGTCCTATGCCGATGGGCTGAGGGAGTGCGGCGCCACCCATGCGGTGGGGGCCGGGGAGCAGCAAGAGTAGTCCGGTGGTCCCCCCCCGCAATGTTAATGTCGGTACAGGACACAATCACGCCTCACCAGCAGATCGGGAGGTTTTTTGGTGCAAAAGAGAGACATCGACACCCTGCGAAGGGCACGCAACATCGAAGGACTGATCCGGGCACTCGCCGATCCGGAGGCGAACACGCGCCTGACCGCGGCTGAAGCCCTCGGCTCCGTCGGCGATGAACGGGCGGTGGATCCGCTGGAACGACTGAAGTTCTCAGATACCGATGTGGCCGTCAGGCGTGCCGCATCGCTTGCGCACATCCAGGTGGTGGCACGGCTCGCAGCGAAGAGAAGCGTCGAGGATATGCGCCGTGAGACGTAGCCGGGCAGGGCAACCTGATTCCATGCCGATCCATCACCGAAAAAACATATGCCGCCGGACCTGAACGCGGCAGGAAGTTCCCATGACGATACTGGATGATATCGATACCATGCGGAGCAACCGGGACGTCGATGGGCTGATCCGGGCGCTCGAGGATGAGGACGAGTTTGTCAGAGCGCAGGCGGCCATCTCCCTCGGGGCTCTTGCCGACCCGAAGGCGGAAGAGCCGCTCGACCGCATGCGAAACGATGACCCGGGCCCGTCTGCCCGGGAAGCGGCCGCAACGGCGTACCGGTGGGTGGTCGGCCGCAGCGAAAAAGAGCGGTGAGCCTGAGCCAGTCCCGGGAGCGTTCCTGCCCGGGCCTTCTCATCATACGCTCGCCCCGGGCCCGGGGGTGTTCACTCCTCCCCGGCTCTGGAGGATCTTGTAGATCTCACCTGCAAGGAGGATCGGGAGCCCGAGGAGGAGGAGCAGCCCCCAATCAGCGAGGGTCAGGGGCGCGGTCCCGAGGAAGGTCTGGAAGGCTGGGACGTAGACCACCAGCATCTGGAGGATGAGGCTCCCGAAGATCGCATAGATCAGAGTTGGGTTTGAGAAGAACCCGATCCGGTGGAGCGGGAACCGAAACGACCTGAAGTTCAGGACGTTGTAGAGTTCAAATATGACCAACCCGGAGAACGCCATCGTCCGCGCCCGGTCGAGGTCGATCTCGTAGAGCCCCAGGAAGATGTAGAGGGTCAGCAGCCCGAGCCATATACCGATGAGCAGGATGACCAGGGACGCTCGGTGTGTGAGGATCGGTTCGGCCGGGTCTCGTGGTCGTTGGCGCATGATATCCTGTTCGGCGGGCTCCAGGCCGAGCGCAAGAGCGGTCAGGCCGTCGGTGATCAGGTTGATCCAGAGGATCTGGACCGGGATGAGGATCAGCGGTAGCCCGAGGAGGAGCGCACCGACGATCGCGACGATCTCCCCGACATTTGAGGAGAGGAGGTAGCGGGTGAACCGGGAGATATTGTCGTACTCCCGCCGTCCCTCCTCGACGCCGGCGACGATGCTTGCGAAGTTATCGTCCACGAGGATCATGTCGCTTGACTCCTTCGCGACGTCCGTCCCCTTGATCCCCATAGCGATCCCGATACTCGCCTTCTTCAGCGCCGGGGCGTCGTTGACACCATCGCCGGTCATCGCGATGACCGCCCGCTCCCGGGAGAGGACGTCGATCACCCGAAGTTTGTGCGCGGCCGTGACCCGGGAGAGGACCTTCGTCACCCGGAGCTGCTCTTCGAGTTCGTCGTCGGTCAGGGCCTCGAGGTCAGCCCCGGTGAGCGCTCCTTCGCCCGGGAACCCAAGATCTCGGGCGATAGCGGAAGCGGTCAGGGGGCTGTCTCCGGTGATCATGATGACGTCGATCCCGGCGCTCCTGCAGAGCCGGATCGCCTCAGCCGCTTCCGGGCGCGGGGGGTCGAGTATCCCGGCAAACCCGAGGAAGATCAGATC
>JAAZOW010000060.1 GCA_012797575.1 Methanomicrobiales archaeon
GACCAAAAGATCGGGCTCTTCGCCTCGATGCTCGGCGCCGCCACACCCTCGGAGCGCCGCTACCTGGTCAGGCTTGCCACCGGGCAGATGCGGCTCGGTGCCGGGGACATGACACTCCTCGACGCACTGGCGGAGGCCTTCCTGGGCTCGAAGACCAGGCGCCCGCCGCTCGAGCATGCCTACAACATATCCTCAGATATCGGTCTTGTGGCCCGGACCCTCCTTGAGGAGGGGGTCGCAGGTGTTCTTGCGATACCGGTCACCCTGCACCGCCCCATACGGCCGATGCTCACCCAGCGGGTATCCCGGATATCCGAGATCCCTGAGCGGATCGGCTCATCGATCATCGCCGTCGAGGAGAAGTACGATGGCGAGCGGATCCAGGCTCACAAGGACGGCGACGATGTCACGCTCTTCTCACGACGGCTGACCGATGTCACCCACCAGTACCCTGATATCGTCGAGCACGTCCGGCAACGCGTCATGGCCGATACCGCGATCCTCGACGGTGAGGCGGTCGCGTTCGACCGTGATACGGAGACCTACCACCCGTTCCAGACCCTGATGCGCCGTCGCCGGAAGCACCGGATCAAAGAGGTTGCAGACGAAATTCCTGCGACTTACCGGGTCTTTGACCTCCTCTACGTGGACGGGGAGCCATACCTCCGTCGGAGCTACCCCGACCGGCGGGCACGGCTTGAGGCGGCCCTCTCTGTGGATGAGCGGATATCATCGGCAGACCGCATCCTGACCGGAGATCTCGACGGGATCCAGGACTTCTATATCACCTGCGTCGAGCGGGGCCTTGAGGGGATCGTCTGTAAATCGTGCGCAGAAGACTCGTTTTACCGGGCAGGGGCGCGGGAGTGGCAGTGGATCAAGTGGAAGAGCGACTACGGCACTGAACTTGCCGATACGCTCGACCTGGTCATCGTCGGCGCAAACGCCGGTCGGGGGAAGAGGGCCGGGACCTACGGCTCGGTCCTCTGCGCCGCCTACAACCATGATGAGGATATCTTCCAGACGGTCTGCGGCATGGGGAGTGGTTTTTCTGATGCCGACCTGGCAGACCTCCCCCGCCGCCTCGTCGGCGCGAAGGCGGACCGGCAGCCAGCCCGGGTGATGGTGACCCCGCAGGCCGCACCCGACTTCTGGTTTGCGCCGGCTCAGGTGGTCGAGGTGCTGGGGCTTGAGATCACCGAGAGCCCGGTCCATACCTGTAACTGGGACCCGGAGCGACGGCGCGGGCTTGCTCTCCGGTTCCCACGGTTTGTGCGGTGGCGTGACGAGAAGAACCCTGAAGCGGCGACGACGACCGCCGAGATCACGGCTATCTTTCGCCGGCGGAGGGAGGGGTAGGAATGGAGAGGGTTGCGAGACTGACCAACCTCGAGGTCGCGGCGATACTCTTTGAGGTCGCCGATCTCCTCGAGATCAAGGGCGTCCGGTTCAAGCCGTACGCCTACCGGCGGGTGGCCCAGGCGATCGAGACCATACCTGAGGATATCGCCAACGTTGCACGGGAGGGGCGCCTCGATGAGATCCCCGGGGTCGGGAAGAGCATCGCCGAGAAGATCCAGGAGATCATCGAGACCGGGGATCTCGCCTACCTGGAATCCCTGCGCGAAGAGCTCCCGGAGGGTGTGCCGGACCTCACCAGGATCGAGGGGATCGGGCCGAAGAGGGCGCTCATCCTCTCCCGGGACCTCGGCATCCGGAGCATCGACGATCTGGAGGCTGCAGCGAAGGCCGGCCGGGTGCGTGATCTCCCCGGATTCGGGGAGAAGACCGAGCAGAACATACTTGCCGGTATCCAGATGAGCAGGCTGGCGGGGAAACGCCACCTCCTCGGCCACATCCTTCCGATCGCCCAGGACATCGAACGGAGGCTCTCAGCGCTCAAAGTGGTCGGACAGGTGAGCCTTGCTGGTTCGCTACGCCGCAGGAAGGAGACGGTCGGGGACCTCGATATCCTCGCCACATCCACGCGCCCGGAGGAGGTGATGGAGGTCTTTGCCACCCTTCCGGGGGTTTCGCGGGTCCTCCTCCGGGGACCGACGAAGACCTCGGTGGTGCTTGAGACCGGCCTCCAGGTCGATCTGCGGGTGGTGGAGGATGGACAGTACGGGGCCGCGCTCCAGTACTTCACGGGGTCAAAGGAACACAACATCGCCCTTCGAAAGCTCGCCATCGCGCGGAACTGGCGGCTGAGTGAGTACGAGCTCTCCGACCTTGCGACCGGTCGCGTGATCGCGGGGGAGGATGAGGCGGGGATCTATGAGGCCCTCGGTCTCTCCTGGATCCCGCCTGAACTCCGAGAGGATCGCGGTGAGATCGAGGCGGCACAGGCAGGGGCTCTCCCCGACCTCATTGAGTACGGGTCGGTCCGGGGCGACCTCCACGTCCACACCATCTGGAGCGAGGGCAACCACTCCATCGAGGAGATGGCGGAGGCGGCAGGGGCGCTCGGCTACGAGTACATCGCCATATGCGACCATGCAGAGACCCTCCATATCGCCCGCGGCCTCTCCCCGGAGCGCCTGGCCGACCAGATGCACGAGATCGAGCGGATCAACCGGGCGGCCGGGGACGGCTTTACCATCCTCACCGGGACCGAGTGCAACATCGGCATGGATGGCCGGATCGATCTCCCTGATGGTGTCCTCGCCGACCTCGATGTGGTGGTGGCAAGCGTCCACTCAGGGTTCAAGCAGCCCGAACGGGAGATGACGGAACGGGTCATCGCAGCGATGCACAACGATCACGTCGATATCATCGGCCACCCGACAGGCCGGATCCTTCTGTCACGGGAGCCCTACCAGATCGATCTCGCCGCGGTCTTTGAGGTCGCGGCAACCCTCGGCGTCCTCATGGAGATCAACGCGTTTCCCGGAAGGCTTGACCTCTCTGATGTGCACTGCCGTCTGGCGCGAGATTTTGGCCTCCGGCTTTCGCTCGGCTCTGATGCACACAGGCGGGAGAACCTCCGCTACATGGAGTTCGGTGTCGCGACCGCCCGGAGGGGATGGCTCTCGGCGGACGATGTCGTCAACACCCGCTCCCTTGGTGATCTGAGGAGAGTCCTGCGCTCATAAGGACGGGAAGGCTTCTGGAGGCTCCTGCGGGGGGAGATCCGACCCCGCCGCCCCCCCGGAGTCGGTACTTATCCGCTGACGATATCCACGAGCTGGATATCGAATGTCAGGGGCTGCCCGGCCAGCGGGTGGTTGGCATCCAGTGTCACGCTCGACTCCGAGACTTCACTGATGGTGACGATGGCCGCCCTGCCGTCTGACTGCTGGATCTGGATCTGCTGGCCCGGTTCTGGATTGACGTCCTCCGGGAACTGATCCCGGTCCACCGTGAGCGTCATGTCATCTAAGTGCGGGCCGTAAGCCTCATCGGGCGGGATCCTGGCGGTCTTCGTCTCCCCTGGCTCCATGCCGACCACGGCCTGCTCGAACCCGGGTATGATCTCCCCCTCACCGATGGTGAACTCCAGGGGACCTCTTCCGCTTGAGGCATCAAAGACCGTACCATCATCCAGTTTTCCTGTGTAGTGCACCTTGACGGTGTCGCCTTGTTTTGCCTGTGCCATTGCTTGCATCACCGGAGGATGGTGATCCGGGATGATATATATGCGTGATGGTCAGGCCCGGGATCGCCTCTCTCTTTGGAGGCCGTGTGCCCTCTCCCGGGGGGTTTTGGGGGTGTGCGGGGACGGATCCCTTTCGGGTGATCGGCTCCTCCACTTGTTCTCCAGGATCTGGCGCCCGGTCCGGGTATGGATCGTGCCCTGTGCGTGCTCCCCGCAGGAGGCGCTCTGTGTTCCCGGGATTGTGTCGCGGCGGTGTCCGGTGGCATCTCAGAGATGACCCGTTACTTCTTAGAGCATTCCCAGGGGTGTGGAGGGTCACGGCAGGGTGCAGCATTCAAGTGCAGGGGTCTCCGCGCTCTCTCGCCCAGGTCCTGCAGAGGGCCTGAGATCTCGTCATCGTATTAACGTTTTTTGTATTTTCTATATCACCGTTCCACAGCACTTCTTCCCTAAATCCTGTGAACTATGCTTGAATCGATGTGAGGAACGAGTACGTTTTTTATTTTTATATGGGTATATTTATATATGTGCCCGTATATATATTTCATGTAATAAGGCTCTACTGGACATTGAGAGGGGAGAACTGCAAATGGCATACATGGACGGAATAACCTGCATCTGCGATAACGGCCGGACGCTCGAGGATCACCGGCCCATCGTCGGCGATGACGTCATCTCCGCGATATACCGCAAGGCGGCGAGTCTCCAGGGGAAGCGCATCCTCCACGTGAACTCGACCTACCAGAGCGGCGGCGTAGCGGAGATGATCCTCTCGCTTGTACCGCTTATGAACAACGTCGGAATCGATACACGGTGGGACATCCTGAGTGGTGATGCCGACTTCTTCACCATAACCAAGAACTTTCACAACGGGCTCCAAGGACAGGCGGTCACGTTCTCGGATGAGGAGAAGTCTCTCTATATCCGGACAAACGAGACCTTCTCCGGTCAGATGGAGATCGACCATGATCTCGTGGTCATCCACGACCCCCAGCCCCTGCCCCTGATCCGGTTCTACCGCAAGACCCAGCCCTGGGTCTGGCGGTGTCACGTCGATCTCTCAAACCCGAACCCGGCCCTCTGGGAGTTCCTCAAGGACTTCGTCCTGGATTACGACCGGATGATCATATCCCACGACTGCTACCGACGTCGCGGGATGCCGATGGAGCAATGGATATGCCGGCCGGCGATCGACCCACTCTCAGAGAAGAACCGCGACCTCTCCAGAGACGAGATCGCAGGCCTCCTTGCGAAGTACGGGGTGCCGACCGATAAACCGCTGGTCACCCAGATCTCGCGGTTCGATAAGTGGAAGGATCCGCGAGGTGTTGTCGACGTCTTCTGTGAGGTGAAGCGACACGTCGACTGCAGGTTGATCCTCTGTGGAAGCATGGCCCCCGACGATCCCGAGGGCTGGGCGATCTACCAGGGTGTTGAAGATGCTGCACGGGATCTCATCGACGCCGGTGACGTCATCCTGATAACCGCTGAGGACCACCTGCTGGTCAACGCTCTGCAGCGGGTTTCTGCCGTCATCCTTCAGAAGTCGCTCCGCGAGGGTTTCGGCCTGACCGTCACCGAGGGGCTCTGGAAAGGTCGGCCGGTCATAGCATCCCGTGTCGGGGGCATCCCGCTCCAGATCGAGGATGGAGAGACGGGTTTCCTCCTCGACCCGACCGATACCGAGGGGTTTGCCTGGCGGGTCAGGCAGATCCTTGAGAACCCGGAACTCGGGGAGCGGCTCGGGCGGGCCGGAAAGGAGCATGTCAGGAAGCATTTCCTGATCACCCGCCTCCTCTCCGACTACCTGGATATGCTCAATGCAGAGCTTGCAACCCAGAACACCTGATCGATGGAGATACAGTAAAAGTATGCCTTCCTGGAGGCCGGGGGCCTGGTATGGATCGTGCGCCCCCCCTCCAGGTTGCGCGGCAGATATGGATTTAGAGATCCTTCTCCTGCGAAGAGGATGCTCCGGGGGCCCGGTTCTTTCCCTGGCGCAGAACAGGCAGCCGAACAGGGCGATGCGCATCGCGGAGAAGCGCACCTTTTATACTTTATCAATTTTGTGAGTGCAGGTCACAGGGCAGGTATTTTCCGGCTCTTCGTCGATGGTGATGAGACTCCGAAAGACTCAAATGTACATGCATCCGGATCAGTTGACGCAACCACCCCCTGATGGGGATAGGATCTCCATAGAAGTATATAATGATTACTCTCACCCGGGATCGGTGTTGCTACCGGCACATGGCTCCCCTGCACCTCCGGGTTATTGTGGGGTACTCCCACGGTATGGCGGCGGGTATGGCCTCGACTCCCGCGAAAGTATCCATGCGCGGGGTCATATTCTCCGCCCATTCCGGGATGTCCCGACGATCTCGATCGGGCCTGGCAGACGGATCCCGGCGATGGTCTTTCCCCGCATTCGCTCGATGATTTGAGCGACGGCGTCTGGGGGAACCTCAACAGTGGAGTGAGTCTCGTAGATCTCGATCGCGCCGATGGAGCCGCCCGGGATCCCGGTCTCGCCCGCGAGCGCTCCGACGATGTCTTTTGGCCTGATCTGGTCGCTCCTTCCAAACGGTATCTCAAGGAGCACCGGCCCCTGGGCCGGCCTGATCTCCTGGGGGGCCTCCGTACTGCCCGCGGTGAGCTCCAGTTTCAGGAGGGCAGCGGCGACCTCGAGCGCGGTGTAATCCTCGGAGATGATCCGCTCAGAGAGAGCCACGTAGCGTTCAAGGCCGCCTTCGTTGACGATCTGGTGCACCCGGTCGACGAGTTTCCGCGCCCGACTCTCCTCGACGTCGCCCGGTGTCGGGAGAGGTATGCGGGCGATCCGGATCTTTGTGTAGTCCTGGATCATCCTGAGCCTGTAGTACTCCTTCGGGCCCACGAACGTTATGGCCCGCCCGGTGCGCCCGGCGCGTGCCGTTCGGCCGATGCGGTGGATGTAGTACTCGATGTCCTGCGGGACGTCGTAGTTGATGACGAGGTCGACGTCCTCGACGTCGATACCCCGGGCCGCGACGTCGGTGGCAACGAGCATATCGATGGATCCTGCGCGGAACTTCGCCATCACCCGGTCTCGCTGGACCTGTTTCATGTCCCCGTGGAGGGCTTCAGCGAAGTACCCCCGGGTCAGGAGGTGGCCGGTCAGATCGTCGACGCCGCGTTTGGTGTTTGAGAAGATGAGCGAGAGCTCAGGGTCGTACATATCGAGCAGTCGGCAGAGGATCTCGAGTTTGTTCCTGCTCCGCACCTCAAGGTAGAGCTGTTCGATCTGCGGGACGGTCACCTCCCGGCGTGCGACCGATATGACCTCCGGATCCTTCTGGAAGTTCTTCGATATCTCAAGGATCGGTCCCGGGAGGGTGGCTGAGAAGAGGACGGTCTGCCGATCCTTCGGGGTTGCGTCGAGGATCTTCTCGATATCCTCTCGAAAACCCATATCCAGCATCTGGTCGGCCTCGTCGAGGACGACCATCCTCACTGCGGCAAGCGAGAGGGTCTCGCGGTCGAGGTGGTCGAGGAGCCGCCCCGGTGTCCCGACGACGATCTGGGCGCCGCGACGTAATCCCCGGAACTGCCGCTCGATCGACTGGCCGCCATAGATCGGAAGGGTGTTGAGGCCGCGGTGATACTTTGCCAGGCGGGCAAACTCCTCGGCGATCTGGATGGCGAGCTCCCGGGTGGGGGAGAGGATGAGGATCTGGACCTCCCGACTCCCTGTATCGACCCGCTCGATCGCCGGGATACCGAACGCTGCTGTCTTCCCGGTCCCGGTCTGGGCCTGGCCGGTGATGTCGCGCCCCTCAAGGAGTGGGGGTATCGTGCTCGCCTGGATCGGTGTCGGCTCTTCAAAGCCCATATCCCCTATTGCCTGAAGTGTCTTCTCTGATATATTGAAATCTCGAAACGTAGTAGTATTTTCCATTCACCC
>JAAZOW010000157.1 GCA_012797575.1 Methanomicrobiales archaeon
CATACCGCTGATCACGATCGACACGGCAACCATTGCGATCAACGTGGGCGGAGCTGCAATCCCGCTCTTCGTGACCATCGGTATGGTCGCAAGGAACCGGGTCTTACTGCCAAAGACTCTCGCCGCCATCGCAGTCGTAACGATCGCCGCCCACATGTTTGCAACACCAGTCCCCGGTCTCGGGATCACCATGCCGTTTTATATCGCACCCCTCACGGGAGCCGCAGTAGGGCTTCTCCTCGCCCGTGGTTGCCGCACCGCCCCGGAGCTCGCCTACGCAGGTGGAACGATGGGCACCCTGCTCGGTGCCGACATCCTCAACCTTGCAAACCCCACGGTGTTTACATCGCTCGCCGGAGGTGCGGCGACGACCCTCTCCATAGGTGGGGCCGGGATATTCGATGGTATCTTTGTCACCGGGGTATTCTCGGTCCTGCTTGCGGGGTATGCAGGAAGACACCTGCGGCAGAGTGCAGGTGTCTGCCCGCAGGAGCCGGAGGAGTAGTAGAGGAGCGGGGGCTAAACCCCTGGTGCATCATGTCACCGTATCTTCAAAGATTTTGACGCGTGCGATGGAACGCCAACGATCACGCGGAATGCGGATAGTAGCCCGGCTTTGCGAGGCCTCCCCCCTCCCGCACAAACCGACCCAGGACACGGTGGAACAGAGGAGAAGAACCCCCAGGCCGCCAAAGCGGAGATGTCCACACGAGAAATGACCTGGTAGACCCATCAAGATAGGGCTTTCATGGTGGTCATTGCGCTCCATCGCCATCAATGGATGTGGTCGATCCTCCCCGGACCTCTTCCAGAACCTGACAGACCCGGCACACCCTCCCGCACACCTCCCCGCAGACCTCGCAGACCCGGAGTTCCTCCCCCGGCGGTATACCCGGTCCCCGGAGAGCCTCACCGAGATTGACCAGGGAATACTTTGTCGCCGGATGGCGGTAGGTGTAGGCATCGAGGAGGCCCCGGACGTCACCCCGCAGAGCGTCGACCGCGTAGGGGCAGCCGGCAAGATCGAAATCTTCGACGTGGAGGAAGGCGTAGAGCGCCACCTCGCGCTCCGGTATGTACATAAACGGCTTTATCCGGGGAACCAGGGTTGCTACGTTCTGCACCGGGCGGATGAGCCGGTACGCATCGCCCCGGAGGACGTTCATCAGCACCGACTGAGCCTCATCGTCCAGATTGAACCCGTAGGCAAACTTCGTAATTCCCTCCTCGCGGGCGATCCGGTTCATAAGCGCCCTCCGGAGCACCCCGCAGTAAGAACAGGAGAGCCTCGTTCCCCTCCGGCCCACGATCTCATCGAGCGTGATCCCGTACTCCTCCTGGAATGAGGCGGTAGTCCAGGGAACCCCGATACGATCGGCGATAGCCCGTGCCCGGGCCGGATCCCGGTAACCACAGATCCCCTCATCCACGGTTATAGCCATCAACCGGATATCCCGGCGTCTGTGGAGAAGTCGGTGGAGGAAGAAGAGGAGGGCGCTTGAGTCTTTGCCCCCTGAGAGCGCAACCCCCACCACATCCCCGGACTCGATCCAGCAGTGCTCCCGGATCGCCCGCTTTGCCTTCGCCTCAAAATCACGGTTGAAATGCTGCTCGCAGAGGTGCAGCCCTGAGTAGCGCTGAAAGACGATCGCATCACGGTGACATTTGCTGCACTGCATGGCATCCCGATCATTCTTTTATCCCCACGTCACATAAATGGTGTAGAATATGCCTGTTCCTGCAGAATATGTGCGAGACCTGCACGCCTATGAACTCCGGATCCTGCTTGCCCTTGAACGCCTCATGCGCCGTTACCGGTGGGTGCCGCTCGAGGTGCTCAGACCGGCCACAGGGTACTCTGAATCCGAGCTCTCCTACCGGCTGGGCAGGCTGATGGCCATGGATATGGTCAGGTACGAGAAGGTTCCCTACGAGGGCTACGCTCTGGTCTTCAACGGCTACGATGCGCTCGCCCTAAACGCCCTCACCCGTCGGAACACCATTCAGGCGCTTGGGATCCTGATCGGTGTCGGGAAAGAGTCAGAGGTCTGTGAGGCGATGGGCCTTGGGCCAGTGGTACTGAAATTTCATCGCGTCGGACAGCGATCGTTTCAGTCTGTCCGTCTGAAGCGCGGCTACATGCCTGAAGCCGGGCACTGCCCCTGGATATTCGCCTCCAGCATCTCGGCGAAGATGGAGTACGATGCTTTAAAGATGCTCCATCCAACCGTCTCGGTGCCGCTCCCGATCGACCTGAACCGGCATGTTCTCGTGATGTCGTTCATCCCCGGGGCAGACCTCGTCAGGGCGACCCTTGAAGAGCCGGAACAGGTTCTCGACGATATCCTCAGAAACATCCGCAAAGCCTACCAGATCGGCATCGTCCACGGTGATTTAAGCGAATTTAATGTCATGATCGATGAAGAAGGGCAGTGTTGGCTGATCGACTGGCCCCAGTGGGTGGAGACCTGTCACCCGAACGCTGACGACCTTCTCAGGCGAGACATCGAGAATATCCTCCAGTACTTCAGGCGTAAATATGGTATCGAATACGCTTTTGACGAAGCACTGGCAAAGGTGGTGGAGTGAAGGTCTTTGGAATCGATATCATCAAAGGTTCGGTCCGTTCCCGTACCCGGCGGCCTGTCTATGCTCTCTGCAGAATGGAAGGGGGCGAGATCCTCGGGGTGGAGGAGGTCACCGGGTTCCGTCTCCAGCGGATCCTCGCCGAGGAGCAGCCGGAGATCCTAGCGGTAGACAGCCTCCAGGAGATCGCAGCCGACCGGAACGAACTCTACGTCTTCCTGCAGGCCCTCCCGCCATCGACAAAACTCGTTCAGGTGACCGGCGGCGAGCGGAAAGAGACCCTCGGAAAGGTTGCCGCCCGATACAACATCAGCTTCAACCGGTTTGACCCCTACGCTGAGGCCCGGACCACGGCGCAGGTGGCCTCCCTCGGGGCGGGGGTCGAGGTGATAGCGTTTGAGAATACCACCGACATCGTGGTGAGCAGGCGCCGGTCGCCGGGAAGGGGTGGGTGGAGCCAGAACCGGTACACGAGGAAGATCCATGGCGCAGTGCGGCAGAAAGCTCGGGAGATCGAGGAGAGGCTCCGGGGTGCCGGCCTCGATTACGAGAAGAAAGAGGCAGAGGCTTTCGGTGGCCACTCAAGGGTCACCTTCCGGGTCGTCGCCCCCCGGAGTATGGTCCCGATCTCCTCATCCCGTGGCGCCGATGTCCAGGTCAGGGTAGCGGGCAGAGAGCTTGAACGAATACGGTTCGAACCGCTCTCCAGTCGTCCCCGCTACCTGATCGTCGGACTCGATCCCGGGACGACGACCGGGATCGCCGCTCTGGACCTCGATGGCAACCTGGCCCTCCTCACAAGTTCCCGGCAGATGACCATGTCCGACATCGTCGAGGAGCTCTACCGCACTGGAAAACCGCTCATCATCGCCTCCGATGTCCAGCAGATGCCCTACTCGGTCGAGAAGATCCGTCGGGCATTCAACGCCATCCCCTACACTCCGAAGCAGTCGCTCCCGGTAGAGACGAAGTACGACCTGACCGCCGGTTTCTCGTACACCAACGACCACGAGCGCGATGCCCTCTCGGCGGCGCTGGACGCTTACCGGAGTCTTCAGAACAAGTTCCGAAACATTGCAAAGCGGGTGCAGCCCGGGTTTGACCTCGATGAAGTTCGGGCGCGGGTGCTCCGAGGCCAATCTCTCGACGCGGTCATCACCGAGATGCAGGGGGCCCCTACCGCCCCGAAACCCGCCCCGCCTGCGGAGGCGGTTCCTGAACGGCCCGTGGAGGATGAGCGGGTGATGGCACTCGATGGTATGGTGAAGCGGCTCCGGAGTTACGTGCGGGAACTGCAGGATGACGTTCGGGAACGTGATCGCGAGGTGGAACGGTTACAACAGACCCTGCGGCGGGAACGCTCTGCTGCCGGGCGGAAGATGCGACGGGACGCGGAATTGACGACGAAAGATGCCACAATCGAGAACCTGCGCCGGCAGCTCCGCGGCGAGCGGCGGCGGTCCCGGCGATTGAAGAAGCGCCTGGAGCGCCTACAGACCGTCGCAAAGATCGAGGTATCCGAGGACTACACCCCGCTCAAGGTGCTTGACTCCCTGACCCGGGAAGGTGTGCGGGGTCTTCAGGAGGGGATCGGGATCGTCAGAGGCGATATCCTCTATATCCCCAAGGCCCACGGCTGGGGACGAGGCGTGGTGAAGGATCTCGTGGAGATGGATGTGCGGGCACTGGTCATCGGCGGGGAGCCCCCCGATCCTCACCTGGTCAGGGTCGCCCGGGAGGCTGTTCTCCCCCTCCTCTCGGCCGACTCGGTCAAACCGGAGATCAGAGGCAGAACTGGGGCGGCGAAGACCGATCTCATCGACGATGCCATCGGAGAGTGGGAGGAGGGACAGAAGGAGTACCGACGCGAGAGGGAGGCCGAACGGCTCGAGTACCTCTTCAGGGAGTACCGGAGCGAGCGGGAGAAGGAGGTGCGTCGCGGTGGATGAGCGGGGCCTGCATCGATTGATCGGGACGATCATCGACCCTGAGCGGCTTGAAGATGACTGTGCCGTCATCCCCTGCGGGAACGGCCTCCTCCTGGTCGCGAGCACCGATATGCTCCACGAGATCACCGACTTTCCAGCGGGGATGACCGACTGGCAGATTGGCTGGATGGCGGTGGCGGTCACGCTCTCTGATCTGGCGAGCATGGGTGCAACACCGGGACAGGTACTCCTCGCGGTCGGCCTTGATAGGCCGGAACGGCTCTCCGGGATTATGGTGGGCGCCCGGGACTGCTGCACGATGTTTGGCGCCGAGCTCGTGGGCGGAGATCTCGACGCCCACCAGGAGCTGACACTTGTGAGCACCGGACTCGGGACCGTCTCCCCGGAGCACCTGGTGCGGCGGCGGGGAGCGCGGCCGGGAGACATCATTGCGGTCACCGGGCCGCTCGGAGAGGCTGAAGCCGCTCTTGCGGGCTACGATCAACATAGAAAAGAGCTCCTCGAGCCCCAGCCCCGCATGAAGGAGGGGGAGATCCTCGGCCGTGCCGGGGTCTCGGCGATGATGGACATCTCAGACGGGCTTGCAGTCTCCCTCTACGACCTGTTCGCGGTGAACGATTGCGGGTTCTCCATTGACACCACCCGCCTCCCGCTCCCGGCAGGAGTCCCGGAGGATGAGGCCCGGGAACTTGCACTCTACGGCGGGGGGGACTTTGAACTCCTCTTCTCTGCACCACCAGGTCTCCTCCCGGTGTCGGGGGTCAGGGCGCATGTCATCGGGGAAGTCATCCCTGAGCGGGTGGTGCTCGCGGATGGAGAGCCGCTCGAACGCCGGGGATACCTGCACGCGTGGGACGGTTAAGAGGTGGATCGTTCCCCCATCCGCCGCCACTGCGCGAAGATGTACGCAAGGCCAGCGATCGCGAAGATGAATATCACCGCCTCGGTCACCAGGACCCCCTGGGTCTGGACGAGGTAGACTGCAGCGGCATCCACAGCAGCATGCCAGAGGATGGCGAGGATAAGGAACGCTTTCCTCTCATAGACGACGGCGGCAAGTACCATGAGAGACCAGGCGACGTGCAGGGTGATTGTCATCATCCGTTCAGCGAGGCCTGGCAGGATATCCAGCGGCGTAAGACTCCGGAGGGTCTCGATCTGTGCCATGACGGCCGGATCGTCGGGCAGAGGGACGACCCCGTTGCTCGCAAGAGCGATGTAGGTGATCATGCTTGAGATGACGAGGAGTGCGACGATGATGCTCTCGACACCGCCCCACCCGGCCCCGAACTGGAGGCCGACCTCCCGGGTGAGGGGTATATCCCGCCGCCTGAAGTAGTAGCGGTAGACGAGGTAGCGGCCGACCTCCTCGAAGAGGCCGGCGAGGAGGCCGAGGTAGAGGGCGAGGCCCACAAGGGGTGCTGCTGTTCCAAGCGGCAGGAGGGCACGGGAGAGTGGGACCTGTGTCGCAAGAACAAGGGGGGTGTGGATGACCTGCACGACGATGAAGAAGAGAGCACCGAGCCCGAAGACTCGCCACGGGACACCGAACCTCCGGACGATCCAGTAGCCAAGTGTGAGCGGGACAGCGATCTCGAGCAGGGCGACGACGGCAAACGTGGCTACGACCAGCGAGTCCATGTGAGGGGATACGTATAACCAACTACTTAATTGTTGCCAGACCACGGGTAGTGAGGATATCTCGATCTCCATGAGCGTAGCGCACCCCAAGGGCGGTGCAGCCCGGTTCTCGAACAACTTTGACTTCCTGCGGTTCGTCGCTGTGACGGCTATCATCGTCACACATGCCCACTCGCTCACGATGGGCTACCCGAATATGCGGCTCTACGACCCCTTCCTCCTCATGGGACAGGCGGCGCTTGCGGCATTCTTCGTCATCAGCGGCTACCTCATACCGGTGAGCTGGGAGTCGACCGCATCCCTGCCCCGATTCGCCTGGAAACGGTTCCTCAGGATCGTTCCACCCCTCATCCCCGCGGTCTTCATCACGCTTTTCGTCATCGGACCGTTGATGACATCCCTTCCACCGGGTGAATACTACGGCGCCCTCTTCTCTCTAGAGGGGATCCTCAAGGTTCCGTTCTTTGAAAACGGAAGTGTTTTAGGACTCTTCCAGGGAAACCCGGTGCAATTCGTGAACGGATCGCTCTGGATCATACCGGTCGAGATCGTGATGTACGGGGTCGTTGCTGTCCTGGGTCTCACCGGACTCCTACGGCGGCGGAGCGCAATCATCGGCCTTTCCGCAATAAACGTCCTCCTCTGGATGATCTGGTTCGACGATCCCAGGATGGCAAAGGTCAGGTTCACCCTCTACTTCCTCATCGGCGCCTATCTCTCTCTCCACCGGCAGAGTATCACCTACCGGCCACTCGTCGCCGGGATCCTCCTCATGGTGCTCGGGCTCTCTGTGCTGACACCCTATCCTCTGGTTGCCGGGGTCATCTGTATCCCTTATCTCGTCCTCTATGCTGCCCAGATCCGGATCCCGCTCCTGAACAGCTTCGGGAGGGGGGGAGATTTCACCTATGGGATGTATATCTACCACTACCCGATCCAGCAGGCGCTCATCCAGGCCTCAGGAAACACCCTCACCCTCCCGGCACTCTGTGGACTCTCTCTCCTGCTGGTGTTCCCTCTGGCGTTCCTCTCCTGGCACACGATCGAGAAGTGGGCACTTGCGGCAAAGAACCTGAATTCCATGGACCTGCGGCGGATCTTTAGACTCCCCCAGACCGTCACCGGCCCGGAGACTGCCCGGAAATGATGGAGTCGAGGATCTCCACCGCATCCCTGACGTATCCAGGGCAGACGATCCGGGTGAGCTTCCCTTCCCTTGCCCGCGAAAGTCCCTCTTCGGTCGAGAGGTCGCATCCGAGGAGTTCGGTACAGGATATCGCGCCGTTCCGGTCAGTGAACCGGGCGATGAATTCCTGGACGAGCGCGTGGGTCTTGTCGTTCGCCTTCTTCTCGGTGGGCCCGGTACCGCCAAACGAGAGCCCGAGAACAAGGATCGCCCCCGTGACTGCCCCGCAGGCGCCCCCAGTCCGCCCCATCCCGCCGCCAAATCCCGTGGCAGCCCGGAGAATAACCTCTTCGGGGATGCCAAGGTCAGCCGCAAAGACCGAGCTTGTCGCCTGTGCGCAGTTGTAGCCCGCCATGAAGCGGGAGACTGCTTCTTCCTGCCTCTTCGCCATACGGTGTAGTCTGTAGCGCAGGCCTTCAAGGTTTGTGCACCCAGAGGTGGTCAGGTCGGGGTTCCGGGAGGATTTAACGTGTGGGGGCGCGAATATATGTGGGGAAGTAGTCCACGAGAGATCGCGGCAGATGATGAGAGTTACCCCCACTGATCGATGATGAAGCAGGGGTCTGATGCCGTTCTGTATCGACTTTTTTTGCGTTCACCGGCGAGCCAGAGGCATCAACAGCGCGCTCGACCAGGATCCCCGTATGGCAAGGGAGGATCGATGCACCATCACCCCGCCCGCACGCCCGCCCCATGATTCCGAGCCCTTGTGAGGATAACCGATCCCCCACGGTCGCCGAGCACCTCCGCCGCCGTCCGGGCCACACCCTCCATACCCGTATCCCCGACCGCATAGACCGTCGGCCCGAACGAACTCAGGCCCGCCCCGGCCGCCCCGGCCTGCACCAAGGCCTCGAGGAGCGCCGGCACAACCGGGTGTTGCAGAGTCACCTCAGCCCGCTTGAACCCCAGGCGCTGAACGCGGTTGACCGCCGAGCCGAAGAGGTCGAGATCGTGCTCGACCAGGCCCGGGATCATCCGCATGAGCACCTCGTGGCAGAGCTCCCTAACCTCATCGAGGGGCACCGGACAGTGTGTGCGGAATACATCGACCTCCCGGCCCCCATGCGCCCCCGCCTCGACATCCGGCGTGACCAGCAGGATACGCCAATCTTCAGGAAATCGGTGTCGGGCGAGGATCGGAGGCGGAGCGATACCCCGTGATGCCGCCGAAGGTCGAAAGTCCTCCTTACCCCCCAGGGTGCCAAACCGATGCCCGCCGTCCAGGATAAAGCCCCCCTGCTCAAACGCCGCCGTACCGATTCCCGACGTCCCGCCCCGGCCGACGATCCGCGCAAGATCAGGTACGGGAACCTCACGATCATAGAGCCGGCAGAGGGCGGCGGCCGTGGCAAGCGCGACCTGCGTTCCGCTCCCAAGCCCGGCATGTGGCCGGGCAGCGGCGTGCAGGACGATCTCAGAGCCGCCCGGAAGCCCAAGCCCCTCCACCGTCGCCCGGGCAGCCTCAAGAACCCTACGGCTGGCCGTCTCATCACCCCCGTACACCTCTATCCCGGCGCTCTTCCGTGCATCCAGGATGCACCCCGGCTCGTCGATGGCGACACCAACCCCGCCATCCACCCTTCCAGACGTGGCGTTCATATCAAGCAGGGTTATGTGTATCCTCGACGGGGCGTCGACCAGCACCCTGACTTCGTCCACAAACGCCGTGCAGGGGAAGATCTCCTCGATGGCGATCAGGGGCTCCTCGCGATGGATGATCCGGTATCGCCGGGAGAGCATCGATTCGGACCGGTGGGTATCGAATGCCCGTGCAAGATCAGCACCGGCCTGGACGATACGGGCATCGGTTATCTCCCGGCGCGACTCTATCCGGTGGTTGCGGAGGATCCTGCCGATGGGAATATCGGCCCGCATGAGATCCTGCCTGAACTCCGGGGCAAGCCTCCGGAGCGGCGTGCAGGAGACCGCGTAAATAAGAACCTCCCCAGTCACGCTATCCTTCAACTCCACAACGCGGTAGTTGACCTCATCATCCGGTTCAATCGCGAGTGCAGCCGCCATCCCGGCATCAGCGGCGACGACCTCCTGCACCAAGGTGGCGATGGCGACCGGGTGGCCGGTTGCCATCTCGAGGAGATTCGTCACCGATCCATCAGTCCCGATGAGAACCTTCTGCATCGGGGAGAGGCGGCCGACTTCCT
The DNA here is from genome assembly GCA_012797575.1 of Methanomicrobiales archaeon. GTDB lineage: Archaea > Halobacteriota > Methanomicrobia > Methanomicrobiales > Methanoculleaceae > Methanoculleus. The sequence goes on from JAAZOW010000157.1 coordinate 9,528, forward strand.
GCTCGATCTCCCGGATCCTCTCGTTGATTCCGTCTATCGTCAGGGGCTCCATGGTACTATAGGGTTAGTGTACACAGCGACTACAAAAAGGTGATGCCGGGATTCTACCCGTCGGTTCACCTTGAAAAAAGAAGAGAAAGAAATTTGGGAGCCTGAACGAGCCCAAACGATCCCCGGGCAGCCTCATCCTCGGAGAATGCCGATACATCATCCCGCCCCTTTCCAAGCACCGCGAACGGCACCGGATCTGCGGTGTGGGTCTTCGTGCGTATCGGTGTCGGGTGGTCGGGGAGGACCGCGATGGTAGTATCGGGCCGGTCCAGGACGATCCCAATGGCTTCATCGAGCCGTTCGATCGCCCGCACCTTCTCCTCTACACTTCCCATATGCCCCGCTTCATCAGGGGCCTCGACGTGGACATAGACAAAGTCGAGGTGATCGAGGGCTCTGACCGCGTACCTGGCCTTCGCCTCGTAGTCGGTATCCAGGAATCCCGTGGCGCCCGGGACGTCGATCACCTCCATCCCGGCAAGGAGGGCGATACCACGCAGAAGATCGACTGCCGATATCATACCACCGGCAAGGCCGTACTTCTCTCTGAATGGTGCAATCGACGGTCTCTTCCCACCGCTCCACGGCCAGATGCCGGTGGCGGGGAGCTTTCCCTCCTGCAGGCGGCGCCGGTTGACCGGGTGGTCGGCAAAGATCTCCTCTGAGCGCTCCATGCAGTCCCGGAGGATCTCAGCATCCCCACCGCGCGGGAGGTAGTCGTCCACGGGCTGGCCGACGATATCGTGGGGCGCGGTCGTCTCAGCGCCGAGCGCCGAGGAAACGACCATCAGGTTCCGGTAACCGACCCCCGGATAGACCCTGATATCCTCGAGTGCGGCATCCAGGTCACGGAGGAGCTCGGCACCCTCGACGCTGGATATATGTCCAGCGTTGAAGTCTTCCATCACGCCATCCCGGACCGTGACAAGGTTGCATCGGTAAGCGAAGTCCCCATCGTGGAGGGTGACCCCCATGCTGACAGCCTCCAGGGGTCCTCTCCCGGTGTAGGTGGTGCGAGGGTCATACCCAAGGATCGAGAGGTTCGCGATATCACTTCCCGGCTCAAAACCATCCGGGACGGTTCGGAGCATCCCACACCGCCCATCACGGGCGATTCTGTCCATGTTCGGTATCTCTGCGTACTCAAGGGGCGTTTTGCCCCCCAACTCGGCAAGCGGCTCATCAGCCATGCCGTCTCCAAGTATAATGACATATTTCATACGGATCTCTGATTACTGTCTGGTATAGCCGATCAAGTGCCAGCGGTGCAACACCCTGCGGGAGTTTTTTGTTGTATGGGCAGTCTGGATCACTCGAGCATGGCACGGGCCGCCGCGCGCACGCTCTCCTCAGAGGAGGTCCCACACCGCCAGCCAAGATCTTTGAGTCTCTCGACTGAGAGCTGCATCCTGGGCACATCCCCGACCCAGCCTCGCTCACCACCGGTGAACCGGTAGCGAACATCTGAGAGACCCATCTCCCCTGCGACGATATCGGCTATGGCAACGACATCGATCCAGTCCTCTGAACCGATATTGAAGATGTTCACCGGATCACCTGCGTGCGCTATCCCGAACTGCACGGCACGGACACACTCCCCGACCTCCAGGTACGATTTTGTCTGCCTACCGTCGCCGAGGATCTCAAGCTCCTGCGGGTTCTCGCGGAGCTTTCTGATGAAATCCCAGATAACGCCATGATTGCTCCGCTCTCCGATGATGTTTGCGAACCGGTAGATCCATGCCCGCATATCAAACGAGTGACAGTACGATGATATGAGCGCCTCACAGGCAAGCTTCGTCGCGCCGTAGACCGATATCGGCTCGAGCGGGGTGTAGGTCTCCGGCGTCGGGATGACCGTGGCATCGCCGTAGACGGTTGAGGTCGAGGTGAAGACCAGATCCGGCACACCGTAGGCCCGCATCGCTTCAAGCACCCGGTATGTGGCGATGACGTTGTTCTTCATCTGGGAGTCAGGGGTCATGGCACTCTGCCTGACATCAGGGTCTGCAGCGATATGGTAGACCCGGTCTCCCCCCTCCAGGTGCCGTTGCCAGCCGTCATCGAGCAGGTTCTGCCCGATAAAGGCCACCCGCCCGCTCGCCAGGTGCCCTGCGAGGTTCTCTGTGGTGCCCGCGCTACAGTCATCGATGACCAGCACATCGTCTCCCGCCGCAACCAGGGCATCGACGACGTGCGAACCGATAAAACCGGCACCGCCCGTTACGATACAGAACATCATAGGATAATGTTCCTCTCACGCTATAGGATTTTCGAAGAAAGCAGGCTCCAGAGAGATGGTCTGCCTGAGATACCCCCCTACAACCGCATCAGGATGGTCGTCTCCTCGATGTAATCATCAAGCGCCCGGCTACCGTTCTCCCTGCCCGTGCCGCTCTCCTTCGTCCCCCCAAACGGTACTTCAGGCGGGATACGCAGATGCTGGTTGACCCATATGATCCCTGCCTCGAGCTCCCCGGTCGCCCGGGCGATCACGCCTGCGTCCCGGGTCCATATCGATGCTCCAAGGCCGTAACAGCTACTGTTTGCCCGTTCAAGCGCTTCGTCGAGACCTGCGACGGTGGCGATGGGGAGCACGGGGCCAAAGGTCTCTTCAGTGAAGAGGACTGAGTCATGTGGAACGTCGGTGACGATCGTCGGCATGAAGAAGAATCCGCGCTCATACCCTTCCCCCCCGGGCGCCTTCCCGCCCACGATGATCTCTCCCTCATCTCGCTCCCGGGCAGCGTCCACCTGGCGCACCAGTCGATCAAGCCCGGACCGGTTGTTCAGCGGACCCATATTGACGCCGCGTTCCATGCCGTTACCAACCAC
>JAAZOW010000055.1 GCA_012797575.1 Methanomicrobiales archaeon
CCCTGCTCGATCAGCATCTGGTGGATATGATCGCCCTTGATATCAAGACTACCTGGGAGCGCTACGACGACCTTCTGGGTGCGGCTGCCGTCGATGCGGTGAAGGAGTCGCTCGCCATCTGTAAGCGTGCAAAGGCTGACGGCAGCCTCAGATCGTGCCAGGCCGTGGTCACCCTCTTCCGGGGCCACGAGGACGACCTCCCACCGATCGCTGAGGCCACCCGCGGGCTGGATCTTGTGCTCCAGCAGGGGGTGACCGCAGGATATGACCCCCTGACCCGGCAGGAACTCGAGGCGGCGGCAGCGCCACTCGGGCGAAGGGTCCATATCCGGACCCGGGAAGACGGCGAGATCGACTATGACCCGGGACGATGAGGCTAAGCATAATGCCGCTGGGGACGCAAAAGTTCATGGAGAAGTTTGTGGCAGTCGCCACAGCCTGCAGTGCCGGGACTGTGCGGCTGCGGCCGGCCCCTCACTCTTCTGGATATGATAATGGGGAATTTTTATGAAGGTTATTGGAATCGTCGGTATGCCGGCGAGCGGGAAGGGAGAGGTATCGAAGATCGCCCGAGACCTTGGGATTCCCGTTGTGGTCATGGGGGATGCAGTACGAAAGCGGGTGAGCGATGCCGGACTTCCGGCGACCGATGCAAACCTCGGTGTTATGTCGACAAAGCTGCGTTCAGAGCTCGGTATGGACGCTATCGCCCGGATCACCATCCCCCTCATCGAGGCGGAAACCGCCCCGGTGGTTTTGGTGGACGGTATCAGGGGGGACTATGAGGTGGCGGCGTTCCGGGAACGCTTTTCTGACTTCACGCTCATCGGGATCGTCTCCTCGTTTGAGACACGGTACGCAAGGCTCACAGACCGCGGGCGGTCTGACGACTCCCTCACTGATGAAGAGTTCCGAGCCCGTGACGAGCGAGAGCTTGGGTGGGGGCTTGGGCGGGCCCTTGCGCAGGCAGACTGCACAGTCACAAACGAAGGAACACTCGAAGAATTTACTGCAGAGATCCGGGCTCTGCTCTGCCGCCAGGGATGACATGAGTCTTTCACCGTATTTCTCGTCTTCAGCGAAGGTCTGGGAGTCACGGGACTGGGTCTTTGGGATTGAGGAGATCGGGTATGCCGGTTGGGAGGTCGTCGCCGACGGAAACTACCGTCTGGACAACCCCGAAAACTTCACTGCGATTCAGGAGATCCTTGAGAGCACCGGACTGTCAGCGACCGTTCACGCGCCGTACAGCGACTTAAACCTTGCATCGCTCAACTACCCCATCTGGCGCGAGTCCATCCGCCAGATCTGTCTCTGCATTCACCATGCAGCCGAACTGACCGATCGGGTGACGATCCATCCCGGGTTTGTATCTCCTGTAGGAAGGCTCGTCCCCGAGAAGGTCTGGGAGATGCAGAAGGCTGCCCTCACCGAGATCGGGAGGTACGCAGAGGATCATGGCGTCCTTGCCTGCGTCGAGAATATGATAAACATAGATGCCTTCCTCTGCCGCTACCCTGAAGAGATCCTCGGCCTCACCGAAGGTATACCCGGTATCGGGATCACCCTCGATGTGGGGCATGCAAATACAAACGGCCTCGTAGACGCATTCCTCAAGTATCTCGGATCGGTCGATCATATGCATATCCACGACAACCATGGGCAGTCCGACGAACACCTGGCACTCGGTGACGGCATCATCGACTGGGAGGAAGTCGGGCGAACCGTCTCCCGCGACTACTCCGGAGCAGTCGTGATCGAGGGCCGGACGCTCGAAGAAGCGAGACGAAGCCTTGCAGCATTCAGGAAGTGGTTCGTATAGCCGGCGAGACCCTGCACGTCTACTTCCTCGGCACAGCCGGCGCCCTCCCATCGCCGCAACGAAACCCTCCCGCCGTTCTGATCCGGCGAGGTTCCGATACCCTGCTCTTTGACTGCGGTGAAGGAACTCAGCAACAGATGATGCGCGCCCGGACCGGTTTTACCGTGAACGCCATCTTCATCACTCACTGGCACGCGGATCACTTTCTCGGCATATTCGGTCTCGTTGAGACCCTCGCGTTCATGGGGCGAACTGACCCCCTTCCGATCTACGGTCCACCCTGGGTCCATGACTTTGTCGAGTCTGTACAGAGGATCAGTCGTCACACACGGAGCTTCTCCATCACCGGCCACGCCCTCGAGCACGGTTCAGTCGTGCCCTTCGACGGATACTCTGTCAGCGCATTTGCCACGCTCCACGGGATCCCCAGTCTTGGCTACGTCCTGGAGGAGGATAAGCGACCAGGTCGATTCAACCGCGAACGAGCGGTTGCGCTGGGCATCCCTCCAGGCCCGCTCTTCGGGCAGCTCCAGCGCGGAGAGTCGATCCACATCACCCGTGATGGCGTTGAGACCGAGATTCTCCCCGGCGATGTGATGGGTGAACCGCGCCCCGGGAGGAAGATAATCTACACCGGCGACACACGTCCCCTCCAGCACCTGCCCGCTGTTGCCGGGATGGTCGAGGATGCCGATCTCCTCATCCACGATGCAACCTTCGATGACCAGGAGGCCGACCGTGCGCGGGATGTCCTGCACTCCACCGCCGGCGAGGCCGGTGAGGCGGCGACAGCCCTGGGCGCACGGATGCTTGCTCTGGTGCACATCAGCTCCCGCTATACAAGCACAGCAAACCATATACGCGATGCGAAACGACGCTATGAGGGTGATGTGATCCTTCCAGCCGATCTCACGGTGCTGGAGGTTCCTTTTAGGAGTTGATTATGTATGGACGGTGATGGCGATGGGGCAGGGTCTTTGCAGCCAGAGCCACCGCCTCGTCCTCACCGGTCTTGGCGCACTCCTCATCAGTGCCGTTGCAGCGAGCATTGCTGGCATCTATCTAGGCTCTGTCCGTGAGGTCCTCGCGCTGATACCCGGCCTGATGGTGCTCCTGCCCTCGATCATCGATATGCGGGGAAATATAGCCGGAGTTCTCGCTTCCCGCCTCTCATCATCGATGCATCTCGGAGAGTTTGCTATCGACTTTGGGGAAGACTGTGTCCTCGGCGACAACGTCCGCGCCTCATTTGTGGTGACCATCCTCATCGCCTTTGTCCTCGGTATATTCGCCTACGTTGCATGCCGCATCTCCGGGCTTCCGGTGGTGGGGATCACCGACCTCGTGCTGATCTCGGCCGTCAGTGGGATCATCTCCGGGCTTGTGGTTATGGGAATTACCCTGATCATAGCGCTTGCAAGCTACCACTACGGCCTTGATCTCGACATGATCGCCGCCCCCACCGTCACCACGTCAGGAGACATCGTGACGCTCCCGATCCTCGTACTCTCCGCGATCTTCATCATGCGCCTCACCCCTTCAGCGCGCCTGGCGGTCGGGATTGCCGTGGTTGCAGCTACCATCGTCGCAGTCCTCTACACCTATCACCGGCCGAAGCGGATCGGGGCTATCGTCAGGGAAAACCTCCTGCTCCTCATCCCGCTGGGTTTTCTCGGCACACTGGCCGGGGTGACGTACTCGTTCAACCTCGATGATCTGGTGACATTTGCAGCGTTTCTTATCCTGATACCGCCGTTCATGGGTGGTCTTGGATCGATAGGTGGCATTCTCGGGTCACGCCTCTCGACCGGTATGCATACTGGCGAGCTCAGCCCTCAA
>JAAZOW010000240.1 GCA_012797575.1 Methanomicrobiales archaeon
CCGGCATCGATGTTCAGGTATGGGTCGATCTTGACCGCCGTCACCTCGTAGCCGCGATTCTTTAAGAGGCGGCCGATGGATGCGGTGGTGATGCCTTTCCCAAGTCCGCTCATGACGCCGCCGGTTACAACGATATACTTCAAGGTCTCGTTCCCCTCCGGTTGTTCCAGAGTATCTACCTCATGTATGTGATCTTCGATATTGAGAATGTATTGATGCGGGAGCCCTGCAAGAACCGACAGAGATGATCCTTGCGCGACCTCTGCCCGGGCACTACCGTGCGATGATCGTGAAGGAGGCCGACGTCCGGGAGAGGAGCGTGCCGTCTCCCGCTGTCCTGACCTCCCCTTCCGTGAATGCCACCCGGCGCCCCCTCCGGGTGACCCTGCCTATGGCGACGATGGTTCCGGTGTTGGCGCCTTTCATGAAACTGGTGTGTTCGTCGATCGTCGCGATGAATTCATGATCGGCGAGGAGGGTGTAGAGTGCTAATGCACACGCCTCGTCTGCAAGCGCCACGTAGATTCCGCCCTGGAGCCAGCCCGCGCCGTTGAGCATGTCCGGCCGGATCTCCATGCGGAGGCGCGCCCGCCCGTCTCCGAACCCGTCCACTTCAATTCCCATCAGCGTGAAGAAGGGGTTGGCGTCCCTCCCGATCCGATGTATGTCGTCGATGTAACTCACGCGCTTCACACCTTCCTGCAGGGACTTTTGAGATCGAGAGGGATAAGCGTTCTGGATGGTGTTTGAGGGGGATCTCGATACGGTTGTTGCAGGGCTCCTGGAGCGCTGGAATACAGTTCACTCTCTTCCGCGACAAAAACCCGGAAGGGAAGGGAAAATTCTCCGACCTTAAGGAACATCGCCCTGCTCCCTGGCAACCGGCACTTCCTCTCCCTCGATCAGCATAGCTCTATACATTCGGAGACTGCTTCGGTTCGCCAGATGCAACCGCATGGGCGCCCTGATGGGCAGGGGGGTGTGGATTGAAAGAAATATAACTGTACCACACAATACTGCGTACGTCATGCGGTCACACCCTCCATGGATGTGAGGGATTGAAATCTGCGGCGCACAAGAGATAGAACAAACCACAGGGAGGCGTGATACAATTCTGATACATCCGGAGCGATGTCCGGCAGTCCTTGTCCATGGGTGGAGGAGCCATCCCGGCATCTGGAACCGCCTCACCCCCGGGCTCTCAGACACCGCGGTGCCCTACTGGAACTTTGACCACACCGCGATGCATGACGCCGGGACAGAAGCGATAGCCATCGCCCTCCAGGACTACATACACGCAAAGCGCCGGGAGACCGGATACGATGGTCCGGTCGACCTTGTCTGCCATTCGATGGGAACCTGCATCGCCCGTTACCTGCTCGAGGTCATCGACGGCGGCGCACAGGAGGAGCAGGTCAGGCTGCTCGTCGGGATCGGCCCGCCGAACAATGGCTCATCAATGGCCGAACTCTTCAACGACCCCGATCGGGGGCCTGAGGTGATCCAGGACCTTGCGGGAGTCTTCGTTCCACGGGACTACGATCCCGCCGACGACATCATCGTCCAGGAGTTCCGGCCCGGGAGCAGGACCGTCGCGGCACTCAGAGCAGCAGGCACCCGCAACGATATCACCTACCGGATCATCCTGACCGCAAACCTCACCGCGACACCGGCGTTCTTCCCGGTCTTCGACGGCAGGACATGGGAACTCTCCCCGGACAGAGAGTGGCGGACGACGTACGCCGGCGACGGCATCGTCCCCCACACCGACTCGCACCTCCCGGGAGCAGGTCTCGATGTTCTCCCACGCGATCCCGGGAATCTTGCCAGGAATCCGGAACACTACTGCCACATCGGACTTGCGAGAAACCCTGAGGTGATCGCACGGATCATGGAGTACCTCATCGACCCTGGCACCACGCCCAGCAGGGTCATACCTGCACCATGACCACTCCCGCACGGGCTTCGCCTCCTGATCCCTTCATGCCACTTCCTTTTGATCTGCTCAGCCACACCGTGGCTGACCCTGATCCCCGGCGGGTCCATCCCGATGCACAGATTCATCTACTTCCATGGTGTAGAGTCAACCGATGACCTGGCTTGCCGCCATCGAGGAATATAGACATCGGATCTCCCCGGAAGCCTGCCGGCTCCGGATTGCCCGATCGGTTGGATTTGTGATCCTCTTCCTCCTGGTTATCCCACACCTCCTCGGCCTGATCTTCAGCGTACCCCCACCAGAGATCTTCACCCTCATCGCATCGACCCTCCTCCTCCAGGCAGCTGCAGCCCTCATCGGTCTCTCGCTCGGACAGCACCCGGCGGTCATTCTCCTCCTCCTGACGTCGATTGCGATCGCCACCATGATCGGGATCTTTGAGGTCTGCGACCTCTTCGCCGGACGATCTCGCCTGATCCAGCGGTCACTCAGAAAGATTGATGCAAAGATGAGCCAGATCGATTACCTGAAGCGCTATGGCGTCTTGATGCTCGTTCTGATCATCTGGATACCCGGGATCGCCCTCTTCGGAGCACCAGTTGTTGCCTGGCTCTTCCAGTATCCACGGTGGATCTCCCTCCTCAGCATGACCGCCGGGTGGATGACCGCGGTCATCGCGGTCATGGCGATGGCGATGGGGCTCATCAACCTGGCCTTCTGATGTCGATCGCCTGCCTCCTAAAAGCTCTCAGCGAGCAGGCATCCCGGTAACCGCCGTTACTCCCCGCTTCTTCACAGCACGGTCGTACATGAGCCAGTTCTCTTCCCACTCAGGGTTCCGGCCTCGGAGTTGTTCGAGCACCCGCTGCCGGATCTCGCCGGAAGGCATACCATCGTAGGCGGACCGTTCGATGGTTTCACCGATCTCCCGCGCCTCCTCCGGCGGCGCACCCGCTTTCATAGCACTCACGGTTATCTTCTCCCGCACGAACGGCTCTCTCCTGCCATCGAGTTTGACAACACTGACCAATTCTCACGCCTCCTGATGATGCGGCACCGG
>JAAZOW010000267.1 GCA_012797575.1 Methanomicrobiales archaeon
CGCACTCGGCGATCTTCTCCTCTCCCGGCGGACGATCACCCATCGCTACGGCCACTGTTGGCGGTGTAAGACCCCCATCATCTACCGGGCGACAGCGCAGTGGTTCCTGAAGGCGACCGAGATCCGTGACGCGATGCTCGATGAGATCACGAAGGTGAAGTGGTACCCTGATTGGGCAGGAAGCGCTCGGTTCTACGACTTCGTCAAGGGATCGCGTGACTGGTGCATCTCCCGGCAACGCTACTGGGGTATCCCCATCCCCATCTGGCACTGCGAGGGATGCGGCGGTTACACCGTCATCGGCACCATCGCCGAGCTCGAGGAGCGATCGGGCGCAAAGGTCACCGATCCCCATCGTCCCTACGTGGACGAGATCACCATCCCATGCCCCTGCGGTGGGGAGATGCACCGGGTGGATGATATCTTCGATGTCTGGTTCGACTCGGCCGTCGCGTCGTGGGCGACCCTCGGGTTTCCCCGGGAACGTGAGGCGTTCGATCGGTATTGGCCGGCTGACTTCATAACCGAGGGGCAGGACCAGACCCGGGGTTGGTTCTACTCCCAGCTCGGGGCAAGCAATGTGGCGTTCGGCCGCGCTCCCTACAAGAGTGTCCTGATGCATGGGTTTGCGCTGGATGCCGAGGGACGCAAGATGAGCAAGAGTACCGGCAACGTCGTCACGCCCGAGGAGGTGGTGGACCGGTTCGGTGTTGACGTCCTCCGGTTCTACGTCCTCTGGGCGAACGCTCCCTGGGACGACATGAAGTTCAACTGGGATGGTGTCAGGACCATCCATAGGGCGATCACCATCCTCTGGAACGTCTACCGGTTCCCGCTCCCGTACATGGTCCTCGATGCGTTCCAGCCGGCATCCGGGGACGACGGTCGATGGGACGAGTCGTTTATCAGGGCTCATATCCACGATATGGCAGAAGAGGATCGCTGGATCATCTCCCGGGTGAACACGCTCGCACGGACGATCCGGGACGACCTGCAGGAGTACCATCTTCACCGGATGATGCGAGCGCTCACCACCTTCATCCTCGAGGATCTCTCCCGCTGGTACGTCCAGCTTGTACGGCCCCGGATGTGGCTCGAGGAAGATTCGCCGGAGAAGCGGTATGCCTACGAGACGACCTACTACGTCATGCGCCGGGTCATCGCGCTCCTGGCCCCGGCCACCCCGCATATCACCGAGGAGATCTACAAAAACCTCCGTCTCTCAGGGGACCCGGAGAGCGTCCATATGCTCGATTGGCCGGAGGCAGACGATCTCCTGATCGACCAGAACCTGGAGGCTGCCATGGAGGTCATCAGATCGTTTGATGATGCGGTTGCCACAGCCCGGCAGGCCGGGAGGCGGAAGCTCCGCTGGCCTGTTGGGAAGGTCGTGGTGGTCACCGGGAACGGTGAGGTGCGGGAAGCCTTTGAGGAGCTGGGTGACCTTGCCCTGATCCGGGCAAATGCCCGGACGGTCAGGGCCATCATGGGGGCATGGGACCGGATCCTCTGGCGGGCTGAACCGGTCATGCGGGCCATCGGCCCGGAGTTCGGGAAGGAGGCGCCGAGGGTCAAGGCGCTGCTCGAGCAGTCCGACGGCACAGCCCTGAAGGCCGCCATCGAGCGGGACGGGGTGGCCAGCCTCGACGGCTACGAGATCACCACGGAACACGTCACATTCGCAGAAGCCCTCCCTGAGGGTGTCTTTGCCGCACCCATGGAGGATGCAACGGTCTACGTCGACGTCACCCTCACGCC
>JAAZOW010000151.1 GCA_012797575.1 Methanomicrobiales archaeon
AGCACAACGTCACCCTGAAACTCGAGGGATACAAAGACTCTACAAAACAGGTAACTATCGAAGCCAACGAGACTGCCATCCTTGACTTTGTCCTCGCTGAGATTGTAGACACACACACCCCGTACACCCCGAGCGGCGGCGGTGGCTCTGGCCCCACCTACACATCCTACACCGGGACAGGTACCCTGACGGTCGGCAGCTCGAATATCGCGCTGCGGTCCATCAAGGTGAACGCTGAGGATAAGGCCGGAAGTCTCTTCGTCCAGATCGGTACAAAAGTGCTCGACAAGGACGGTAACCCGCTCACCTCGATAACCCTCACTCCGCTTGCGAGCGATGATATGCCTGCAGTCCCGTCTGGAGCGCTATTCAAGTTCGCCGGATACGTCTACGAGGCCGGTCCTGACGGCGCCACATTCGAGCCTGGGATCACACTCGCGTTCGATCTCCCCGCAGATGCCTGGAACGCCCTGGACCCCGACAACAACGACTTCAAGGTGAAGTGGTACAACGAGGAGACCGAGGAGTGGGAGGACGTCCCGACGACCACCTACAAGAGCACAAGGAGCGTTGATGCGGAAATCACTCACTTCAGCATCTTCGCGCTCTTCACCGAGCCGGTGACGACACCCACAGAGACCCCAACCCCGCCGGTCGACATAGACATTCCGACGACTCCACCAGTCGATGAGAAGCCCCCCGCTGGCGAGTTCCCCACGACGATCTTCGCGATCGTTGTTGTGCTCGTCATCGTGATCGCAGCGGGATACTTCTTCATCGTGCGGAAGTAACCAAAACCCCAATCCCTTTTTCTAGACCCAGCAGAGAACGCTAGACCCATCTCTCTTCACAGCACAACCTCCCCCGCATGACAAACCGCACGAAAACCCCCCTCCTTGCCACTCTCAGCGCCGACCAGGCACACTCTGTCCTCATGCGGCTCGTCTATGACGACCCCGCCCTCGCGGCCAGGGCAGAAGAGGTTGCGCGTGACCTCTTAGAGTACGTCGACAGCACAGCGATCGCCGATATCCTCTGCTGTGAACTCTCGACCCTCAAGATCGAGGACGTCTGGGATACCTCAGGCCGAACCCGCGATGGCTACATCGATCCTTCAGATCGCGCATGGGAGATGCTGGACGAGGTGCTCGAATACCTCAGGCGCGGCATGCCCGACGAGTCACGCATATACGCCCTCGGCATCCTCCTCGGGATCAAGAAGTTCCAGAACAACTCAGGATCAGCCCTCCTCGAAGAGGTGCCCGACTACGGTGACGATACCCTCGAATTGGTCCGGGAAGAGTGGGAAGAGGCCGTCGGTGATGACGAGCAGGTGCGCCTGTTCGCCGATGAACTCCGCGAAGAGGAACTCACCTGATACCGGGGGCCAACGACAAAAAAATTATCGGCTGGACCGCGCCAGGAAGCGCGACTTCAACCACGCAAGCGCTCCTTGGGTGACGACCCACCCCTTGCGCGCGTTAGAAACATATGCGACTGCCTCGTCCCGGTCCCCTAGGCCGTGGTAATCAGGCAGTCGGGCCGGCAACTTCCTCCGCCCCAGCAGATACCGTGGGACAAACGGGTTTCCCTCCATCGCCTCATCGAGTGCCGCGTCGGCACTCGATCCGGCCCCCTCCTTCCGGAACAGCCAGAGGGCCTCGGAGTACATGAACGCCGCCATGGGATCCCCCTCATACTCCTCCAGGAGCGCCTCAAAGACATCATCCCGATCCGCCTCTGCGAAGCCCATGGCAAGGATGTGCCGAACACCCTGGTTATCGCCCGGATTAAGTCGCAACATCTTCTGATAGACCTCGATCGCCTCATCCTTATCCCCGACGGCCCAGAGGATATCCGCATACAGCATAAGCGCCCGCATGTAGGGGCGCGTATCGACATCTCCCCAGAAACATCCGACCCCCTCCTCAAAGTACTCCTCCCCGAGCGCCCGTTCTCCGGCAGCCACACCCTTCTGGGCATACTCCAGTGCCGCTTTCAGGCTCCTCTGCTCCTCGGCCAACAACACCCAGGCATCAGCGCAGTCCTCGGATACCTCCAGCGCGCGCCTGGCAAGCACCACCCGCCGGCGCCCGCTCGCCTCCATCGCATCATACGCGATCTGCTGCGCGCGCTTAAGCGGGGTATCCGCGGGGGCCGGGGGCGGCCCGCCCTCTTTGAGCACCTCCTGGAGGTAGGCGTTTGCCTCCTCAAGTGACTCAAAATTTTTATTCTGCACCAGGGCTCTGGTATCGATCAACGATCTCTCCATTGCCACCCGCATCGCCATAGGATCCAGTTTTTTTGCCATCGCTAGGTTGAGGTTCTCGCACCATCTAATAGACCTTCCGTTCCGATCACCGCACCGGGATCATCTGATGTAGCGTGCAAAGGTGGCTACACCCAAGCGATATCTCAATGGGGCGCCCCCTCCCCTCCCTGCGGCAAGATGATCCAGACCAGGATATAGGCGACGATACCCGGGGCGAACCCCGTGAGGACGGTGACGACCGTCCAGATCACCCGGATGACGTTTGAGTCGATCTCAAGGTACTCCCCGATGCCGCCGCATATCCCGGCGATCCATCGATCGGACATCGAACGGTATAACTTCTTCATGACACCTCTCCGGACTGCTCACTCTGCCGCGGAGGAGATAGATGTTTCTCCCCGGAGGGAGGATCTTTCAGCCCCCGGGCCTGCGGGGCGCAGAGATCACAACCCCCGCAGGGGACCGCTTCAAACCCCTCCCCGAAGTACTCGAGGATCTGCCGCCTCCGACACACCCCGGCGCTACAGTAGCCCACCATCCTCTGCAGCTTCTCGCGCGCAACCTCGCGCTGGAACTCCGAGGGGAGGTCGCGGTCGATGAGGGATCTCAGGCGCCTTGCACCATCGTCATGGTAGAAGAGGATGCAGTCCCCCTCATCTCCATCCCTCCCCGCCCGCCCGCTCTCCTGGTAGTAGGCCTCAAGCGTCTTCGGCATATCGTAGTGGATGACGAACCTGACATCCGGCTTATCGATGCCCATACCAAAGGCGCTCGTCGCGCAGATGATCCGGGTCTCCCCGGCCATGAACCGGTCGTGCGCCCGCTCCCGGGCCGCTGCCGTCATCCCGGCATGGTAGGGGAGCGCCCGGAATCCATCGGCTTTGAGGCAATCGGCGAGCGCCTCTGCTCCATCCCGTGTCGCGAGATAGACGATCCCCGCCTCACCCTTCCGGGTCTGCAGGTAACCCCTGAGACGCTCGTACGCATCCTCCTCCTTCGGGATGACGGCGTACTTCAGATTCTCCCGGTTGAATGTCCCGACATAGATCAGAGGATCGACGAGACCGAGCTGCCGCACTATATCCTCACGGACATCCGGTGTCGCGGTCGCCGTCAGGGCGACCATCGGCACCCCCGGGAACCTCTCTTTCAAGACCCGGAGTGACCGATACTCAGGCCGGAACTGGTGCCCCCACATCGATATGCAGTGCGCCTCATCGACGGCGATCAGCTTCACAGGGAGGGACGCAATGAAGTCCAGGAAATCGTCGCTGACGGCTCTCTCCGGCGAGACGTAGAGGATGGGGACGAACCCCTCCGCAAGCTCTGAGAGGATCCGCTGCGTCGTCGCATAGGAGCACGAAGAGTTCAGCGCCTCCGCAGGTATCCCGAGGGCCTGCAGGTCATCGACCTGATCCTTCATAAGGGCGATGAGCGGCGATATGACCAGCGTCACGCCGTCACCGATGAGCGCAGGCGCCTGGTAGCAGAGGGACTTCCCCCCTCCGGTCGCAAGCACCGCAAGGACGTCGCGCCCACGCATGAGGTCCTGGATTATCTCCCGCTGGTAGGGCCGAAACGCTGTATACCCAAAGTACCGCTCCAGGATAAGGTGCAGGCGATCCATCACGATATGTTGGCGCTCTACCTGGATAGTTGTGTTCACAAGAAAAGCCCGACGGATCCCCTCACCCCGAGACCTCCTCCCAAAACCCGGCGATGGCGGAGAAGATCCTCCCCCGCACCTCGTCGACCTGGGTCTCATCGACCTGGTGGGCAGCAGGATCCCCCGTCCCATAGAGATCGCGGTTGACCTCGATCTGGATCCAGGGGGTCTGCGTCCGCCGGTGGTGTGCGATCGATATGAACCCGCCCCTGAAGGGATCGTTCATCGCGACCCGCCCCTCACCGTCAAAC
>JAAZOW010000281.1 GCA_012797575.1 Methanomicrobiales archaeon
CTCAAAATTCCCCGCGAAGAGGACCGTATGATCGCCGACGATATCACCACCCCGGATGGCGTGCACACCGATCTCACCCTTTCGCTCCGCCATACCCGCGCGGCCGTAGACCTTCTCGCGCTCACCGAGTTCCTGATCCAGGATCTGGAGGATCGTCTTTGCGGTGCCGCTCGGAGCATCCTTCTTGTAGCGATGATGAGCTTCTGTGACCTCGATATCGTAGTCGCCAAGCTCACGGGCGGCCTCGCGCACGAGTTCCCAGAAGATGTTGACGCCGACAGAGAAGTTGCTCGATATCACCGCGGGGACGCTTCCCTCGATGGCGCTCCGGATGATCTCCCCCTGCTCAAGGGAGAACCCGGTCGTCCCGACGACAAGCGCCACGTTGTTCCTGGCCGCCGCCCTGATATTCTCGACCGCAGCGGCTGCGACCGTGAAGTCGATGAGGATATCCGGCTCCGTCTCTTTGAGGAATGCATCTATGTGCGCCGAGGGAACCACCTCCTTCCCAAAGAGCGTTCCTTCCCGTATATCAGTCCCGCCGACCAGCTCCAGGTCGGGCGCATCATCGACGATCCGGCCGATCATGGTACCCATCCGACCCAGGGCGCCGGAGACGGCTACCTTAATCATAGTTCTCCAGCACCCTCTTCAGCTGCTCCGTCTTCCCTTCATCCAGCTCATCGAGCGGCAACCTGACCGGTCCTGCTGCCATTCCAAGGATCTCCACCGCTTTCTTCACGGGGATAGGATTCGTATCGATGAACATCGCCCGGAAGAGCGGAGAGAGCTCAAAGTGCAGGTCCAGTGCGCGGGCAAAGTCGCCTGCGCGGTAGGACTCGTACATCTGCGACATCCGGCGGGGATCGGCATTGGCGGCGACCGATATCACACCCGCGCCCCCCAGCGCGAGGATAGGAAGGGTCATGGCATCATCCCCGGAGAGCACGACGAAGTCTTCATCCCGCGTCCCCTCGATAATTCGGGAGATCTGAGTGATATCACCGCTTGCTTCCTTGATCCCGGCGATGTTTGGATGCTTCGCCAGTTCAACCACCAGATCAGGCTGGAGGTTCTGTCCCGTCCGGCCCGGAACGTTGTAGAGGATGATAGGAAGATCGAGATCGGCGAGTTTCGTGAAGTGCTTGATGAGGCCTGAGCGGTTTGGCTTGTTGTAATACGGGCTGATGACCAGAGCACCGTCTGCACCAACATCCTGTGCTGAGCGGGTCAGGCGGATCGCCTCCTCGGTGTTATTCGATCCGGTCCCGGCGAGCACCGGCACTTTTCCGTTGACGATCTCGACGGTCTCCAGAATCACCTGCTCATGCTCCTCAAACGTGAGCGTCGCGGCCTCCCCGGTCGACCCGCAGGGAACGATCCCGTGGATCCCACCCTGGAGCAGCGATTCAACGTTGGACCGTAACCCCTCAATATCGAGGCTCGCCCTGGAGTCACGGCGAAAAGGAGTAATGATTGCTGGAAGGATTCCCTCAAACATACTAGAGGGTTATCGCTTCCTTGTATTTATCTTTCTTGAGATATACCCGGCGACCCTGTTCCTGACACGCTTGCTATCGATTGCGGCAACTTCAGCTACAGCGTGTTTATTCTCCTCAAAGTTCCCGCTAAACCTCTCGCGATGTTTGATGAGGAGCTCTTCGCCGAGGT
The DNA here is from genome assembly GCA_012797575.1 of Methanomicrobiales archaeon. Classification (GTDB taxonomy): domain Archaea; phylum Halobacteriota; class Methanomicrobia; order Methanomicrobiales; family Methanoculleaceae; genus Methanoculleus. The sequence continues at coordinate 1,672 of JAAZOW010000281.1, forward strand.
TCTTGATATACGATGGTTTTATTCCCATGTGGACCTTCCCTTACAATTGTGCATAGTTAATGCGGCCTGACAGTTTAAGAATATTATGTGCGACCGTGACCGGATCCTCCCCAAGCACCCTGATCATCGGCTCTTTTCCCTGCGCTCCCCGGTCATAGATGACGTCGGGAACACCCTCCTTGCAGCAGGAGGCGACGCCCCAGTCCATCGTCTGCACACCTGGCGGCTCACTCTCCCGATCAAACGAGCAGATCTCGAACATGAGGTTCTCCATCTCAAGGAGAATGGTCTCAGAGAAGCGGATGTTTGCCGCGCTTCTGATCCCCTGATCGAAGTGCATGGCCGTGAGCACGATGCGCGCTACGTGGTCACTTGCTCCAAACGTGATCTCCCCGACAGGGTGGACCCGGTCGCCGAGCCTGACGATCCGTCCGAGGACGCCCGCCACATCGTCTCTACTCCGGGCATCGGGCAGAGCATAGACGATGTTCATTCCTACTTCGGGTATGAGCCGGGGATCCATCCTCCCGGCAAGGAGCATCACGGCCTGATCCATGTGAGCAATCACCCGCGCGCGATCTTCTAATCCCATGCCCATATCCTCATTCCGATCTCCTCATAAGGGTTGCGTTCGGACTGGATCGATACCGCTTCAGATCTCCGGGAGTCCTTTAGGGATGCGGGGATGGAGCATCTCCACCCCGGGAGACTCGCTCGGGTAGTGCTCGAAGAACCACCCGGTCATCTGGGATCCCGTTCAGGTATTCCCGCCAGCACGCACTCGGGAAACGGTTTTTTGCCGAGTGTCACCATGGCCGCTCCCGCTGCGTACGGCGATTGGCCGTAACACGACTGTGCACAGCATATGGGGCTACCCCACCCGCATCAGGATCTTTTGCAGAGATAGTGATATACCAGGTTACGTCTCACCCCTATATATGAACGTACGGGTTCTTGAGGTGCTGGCGGCTATTGGATGTCTGGTACTCTTCATTGTCCTGCTGGTGATGCTGCCCGGACTGGTGGAAG
>JAAZOW010000104.1 GCA_012797575.1 Methanomicrobiales archaeon
CCGGCAGGCTCATACGAACCACGATCGGTGAATGAAGCGACTTTCAAGGAGAGCTCGTTCTCCTCGGTCGCATCCCGGAACATCACGATCTCCCCGAGGGGCAGCAAGTTATCATCTTCCTCAGGGGGCGGGAGATCGGTGACCGGTGCAGGCGTCGCCGTGGACGAGGGAGATTCGTTGGCATCACTCGGCGAGCTGGTTGCTGATGTGCACCCTGCAATGAGGACAGCAACCATAAGGAGTGCTAGAATCAGAAACGGTTTCTTCATGTTGCCAGATATCTTTAGCGTGAGGTATAAGAGTTCCTATTTCAACCCCAAACCCCAGATACCTGGCTATTTCCCCTGACGCCCCTCAGCGCGCCGCCTGCATCGGTAAACGCCCTGCAGATCTATTCCCGCTCGGGAGCCGGTCGGTCTCCAGCGGGATATCGTTCCCATCGGCCGCCCCGGCCGAAGACCGGGAAGGATCCTCGCCGGGGCCAATCGATAGGGGACGTGCCTGCACCAGAGATCAACAGAAAACTACTTGATCCTGCCGAACTCCTGACTCACATCCGCCGCGGAATGAAACGTCTTATCCTCGAACATCTCGAGAACCTGGATCACCGCGTCAGGTGCGTTGTTCTTCCGGGCCTGACTGATCAGATCCTGTTTCCCTGCCGGATAGTCCATCCCGTGGAGGGATTTTTGAAACGCGGATGCACTCAGTTTTTCGACAGACTCTGCCTGTGCTGCAGAGGCCTGCCCGCCTCTGACTGAAGGTCTTTCTTCTGGCATACTTCTCACCACCTACGTTGCTGCATCCCACATGGCGGGACACAGGCTCGCCCATATCTCCAGGAGAATAAAAATGTTCCTGCAGATTCAGGTAACGTATTGATCGCTCTGGACTGGGATGGAGGAAGGCCTGGCGTCATTGGGGATCCATCGGCTTTCGGAAGAGGAAGAAGTGATGCCCGCTCCGAAACCTCATCGCCCGCCCGGCCAGGAGATCTCCGCAGACGCTGATTGCCGTGATGCGTCGCGGCGGCCCGGTGTCGCGCGAGGCGCCGGTAAACCTCTGTATAGCTCTCCGGATCCTTGAGTAGGCCCAGAAGAAGGGGGAGGCGTTGGACAATGCATGGTATCGGAGGTCCATGCCATATCTTTCGAACGTGTCGATATAGAAGTTGGGCGTCCGGTAGAGTGCTCGCCCCTCGAAATATCCCTCGTCTTCGATGAGCAGGGGCCGGGATCGGTTCACCTGTTCGATAAGAGCAACGTACCCGCCGGGCCTTGTCGCGCGCGCGAACCCCTCGATGGTCGCGGCCGCCTCCGCATCGGAGAGGATGTACTTGAGGACCCAGACACAGTTGACCACGTCAAATGCATCTTCGGGAAATGGCGGCGTATCGTCGGTGAGGAGAGTAAAAGAGGCGTTCCGGGCTCCCAGGCCGGGCGCAAGCCTGCGTGCCGCCCTCACCATATCCGGCGAAGGATCGACCCCGACGACGCGGTCCACCTGCGGGGCAAACCAGAACGCCCACCTACCGTTCCCGCACCCGAAATCGAGAACGATGAAATCTTCCCGGAGCGGAAGGATGCGGGCGTAGAGCGCCTTCTGTGTGGTATCAATGTAATGGTTGTAGGCATCGTCCCTCCCTATGACCGCCCTCAGGGGGTAGCCGTCGTGCCGGAGAGCATCCCATGGGTTCTCTGACCGGGGACTATCAGATCGGATCGGGCATCACCGGTCCCGATAGACCTGATTACCTCGCCATAACCTTAACCCAAAAAGCATATCCAAAACCTTGATGGCAGGTGGAAGAGACACCCGCAGGGGACCTGAGATACCATGATTCTTCCACCTGAATTCTATGCGCGTGATACCGTGACCGTCACACAAGACCTGCTGGGGTGCCTGCTTGTGCACCAGGGCAAGGGAGGAACGGCGGCGGGGTGGATCGTCGAGGACGAGGCCTACCTCAAGGGAGATCCGGCGGCCCACTCATACCGGGGGGAGACGAAGCGGAACCGTGTTCTGTTCGGGCCGCCGGGCCGCGTCTACACATACCTGATCTACGGGCTGCACACCTGCGTCAACGTCGCCATGGGGCCGGTAGGAACGGGAGAGGCGATACTCATCCGGGCGCTTGAACCGGCGTTTGGGGTCGATCTGATGCAGAAGAGGCGGGGGATGGACGATCCTCTCGAGCTCGCAAGCGGCCCAGGGAAGCTGACAGAAGCGCTCGGTATAACGATGGATCTGAACGGGACATCCCTCTGCACCGGCCCCCTCCAGATCTGGTCACCGGATAGCCTCCCCGATAGAAGACCGGAGGGCTGGCCGGGAGAGATCGTGCAGACGACCCGTATCGGGATCACGAAGGCGGCAGACCGCCCTCTCCGGTTCTACCTGAAGGAGAGCCGCTACATCTCGCGGCGATGATCCGGGACAAAAAAAGGTTCATACCGGCCCCCCTCAGCCCGCCCAACGTGAGGTGCCGCTAAAAGCAGATCGCCTCGCATTCCAACCATCGCCCGCGCCAGGGTACCTCACCCCGGCGGGGTCCGGCGCCGGGCCTGACCCTGCAGCGTTATGGTATACTCGTTCACCGGCACCGCCTTCCCCGAGCGCTCCAGGGCCTGGTCTAC
>JAAZOW010000165.1 GCA_012797575.1 Methanomicrobiales archaeon
AGCTCATCATCGACCTAGACTGGGGCGATACGTCCAACTCACTGCGGCTGAGAATTTACGCGCCAGATGCCGTGCTCGGACCGTACTATGATGCATACGACGGCGTGGACGGAAGGATATACTTGCGCATAAAGAGCTCTGTCGGTCTGCACCCGGGGACATGGCAGTTTGAGGTTTATGGACATCAGGTGACCGATACCCAGGACTACACGATCGCCTGGCGGTGAAGATCGAAACGTTAAACACTTCTTCCGACGACGATCCAACATGGCGCGGTGGAGCCGGATCTCGTCTATTCTTCTGGTTGCCGTGATCCTCGCGGTCCTCCTGCTCCCGGGCACGGCAACCGCCCACTACGCTGTCGAGCCGGCGACGGAGGAGTACACCGACGGGTGGCACGGCTTCGAGGCTATCACGTTCTGGGATCTCCCATCCCGGGTGATGATCATCTACTTCCTGCTCATGGTCCTGCCCGGGATCTCCTACGTTGGAGAACACATCTACATACTCAGCCTCCTCCTGCCGCTAGGGTTTCGGCGGGTGTTGCGCCACAACGTCCTCGACGACGACTTCAGGCACGACCTCTACCAGCAGATCACCATTCACCCTGGGGCCAGCACCCGGGAACTCCGGGAGCTGACGGGCGCATCACGAGGACGGCTCCGCTACCACCTCAATATGCTCATCAGGGAAGGAAAAGTGGCCGCCGTGGACTACCGGAGTCATTTCCGGCATTTTGCGCGGAACCAGCGGTATACCACCCTCGAGAAGCGCACCCTCGCCAGCCTCCGGGACGAGACCCCCGGGGCGATACTTGCACACCTTTTCAGGTCGCCAGGCGCAACCCAGAGCGATATCGCAGATGATCTCGGGCTTGCCGCCCCGACAGTCTCTCTGCACATGCAGCAGTTCGAGGCCGAAGGAATCGTAGCCGTCGATCGGGAGGAGAGACCCTTCCGCTACAGGCTCTCTGCCGGTGTCCGGGAGGTCCTCAACGAGCACCAGGCTCTCTCCCGACCCGCCTCCAGGCAGCACCCCGGTCTGGAGAGTTATATCGACGCATGGGGTCGTGAGGTCCCGCATGAATAACTCCAGTGGCCTCTCTGTTCAGAAAGGTGGCCAGCAAAGTCTGTACCGCACCGCTTGGATTGGAAAGATAATCTTGTGCTAACTCATAGAGATCCATGACTCTGTTCCTCTTTTGCAATTATAACTTGGTACAGAGCCTCAAATAATTGCACAGAAAATTCCGGACACTCCTCGTTGAATTCAAATTGGGAAGGAGCCTTCTGGATCGCCCGGAAATACCCATCAGAATAGGGGCGCCGACTACACCCAGACGATCTTTCTGCCTGGAGGATCCGGATCCCGACAGCAGTTCATGCATGATATCCAGCGCCTACAAGACCTACCCTTCGCACGTCCCATATCGCGCGGCATGATCACCAGCAGAACGTCTCCATATCGTAGCCTGCATGCGGCATCCCCGGTGGAACGAGATGACTCATGTGGACGCACCGGTAGTCCCGGGCGCCCACATCCCGGGCGAACCTGATCGCCTCGGCGTAGTTCATGTGCTTATCGATGTTGTAGCCCTCGGGGGCTATGCCATCCACGAAGAGGAAGTCGATATCGTGGCTCCGGAGGAGATCCCGGCTCGCCTCCGGTATATCCTCCTTCGTATCCGATGTGTAGACGACCGTGATGTCGTCGTGCTCGATTAAAAGCCCGCACGTGTAGACCGGAGGATGGTTCACCTCAAAGAGCGTGAGGGTCAGGCCGAAGAGGTCGAACGGTTCGTACGCCGGGATGGGGTTCTTGTCATACGACAGAAAGTGGAGGTAACGTGAACAGTAGTCCATCACCGGGGGCGCCGCGTAGGTTGGCGGAATCTTCTGCACCCGGTAGAACTCTCCAAACCCAATGAAATGGTCGTAGTGTCCATGCGACCAGATGACCGCATCGATGTGGGGTGAGCAAGCTCGGAGGAGCTGCTGGCGCAGATCCGGGGATGATTCGACGAGGATGTGCTTTCCCTCCGTCTCGATGAGGAGGGATGTCCGGAGCCTCGACCTCCCGGCCGCTACCATCGCCTGACAGGTCTCGCAGTCGCACCCAACCTTCGGCGTCCCGATGGCATCCCCGGTCCCAAGCAGC
>JAAZOW010000171.1 GCA_012797575.1 Methanomicrobiales archaeon
CCCCCCTCCCCCGGGGTGACGAACTGTTCTGAGCGATGTAGATGTAGAGGAGGGTCTCGAGGATGTCGCGGATCTCCTGCATCCGGAAGTCCCGCAGGTGATCGATGACGCCGGGAGGGATCGGTTCTGCCAGGGCAGGAACCCTGGAGTCCGTGTAGCCCATCGCTCTCAATGCTTCGGTAATATCTCTTGACATGGGTTCACCATCGGGTGCGCTCTCGTGCCGGCGCGGGCCTGAGGTGCGGCCGGGTAGAGTAGGTTTCGACCCCGCAAGTTAAAAGCAGGCTGTTTTTTTGTGAAAAAGTCGAGCCCATCCCGGCGGGGTGATGGAAGATCCCTGTGCCCTGGTGTCGAGCAATCCCGGGCGCTCAGTCTCCCATGATACGCTCAATATTTCCTGAAATTCGCAAAAAAGGCCTCAAAAGGCGTGGGTTTCTATATGCTAATATTTTTATATTTTTATAATTATATGTACTGGAAGTCAAGGCAGGTGTACCGTGAAGACCCTTACCGAACAGCAACGGGTGACCATCTTCGCTACTCTCCTCATCGTGTCGGTCCTCCTGACCTACTACTTCCACGCCGTCCTGACGCTCGGGACCGTCTTTTCACACTTCTTCTACATCCCCATCATCCTGGCCGCCCTCTGGTGGGAGAAGAAGAGCGTCCTGGTCGCCATCTTCCTCGGTGTGCTCGTCGTCGCAAGCAGCCTCTTCTACCGGCCGGATATCCTGACGTTGAACGATTATGGGCGCGCCCTGATGTTCGTCGTCATCGCCCTCGTCGTCGCCTCCCTCTCTGAGCAGCTCAAGGGGCGGGAGCGGGAGGTGGAGAGGGAGCGGGACCTTGCCCATCACTATCTCGATGTGGCAGGCAGCCTCTTCGCCGTCATAGATGCCGACCACACCATCCGGCTCATCAACCGTCGCGGTTGCGAGCTGCTCGGTTACCGTGAAGCAGAGCTGATCGGAAGAGACTGGTTTGAGGCGGTTGTCCCGGAAGCGTCACGGGAGATCCGGCGACAGATCTTCGATGCTGCAGTCGCCAGCGGCACCGCATATCCCGGCGTGCGGGAGAACTCGTTCATCACCAGGAGCGGGGAGGAACTCATCCTCGCATGGCAGGATGTGGTGCTCACCGACGATGACGCAAGACCTATCGGGATCATCGCTTCAGGCTCCGATGTCACCGATCGCATCAAGGCGGAGGTGGAGCTGCGGGCAGCCCATGAAGAGGCAAACCTCTACCTCGATATCATGGTGCACGATATCAACAACGCCAACACCATTGCTCTCGGCTACACCGATCTGCTCACCGGGGCGCTGGAGGGGAAGGAGAGGCAGATGGCCTTGAAGCTCAGGAGCGGGATCAACCAGAGCATCGAGATCATCCAGAACGTCTCGACGATTCGGCGCCTGCATTCAGGAGAGATGGCGATACGACCGATCGATCTGAATGCTGTCATCAACGCCGTGATCGCTCATCACCCCGGCGCCGCGATCACCTACGAGGAGAAGCCTGTCCGGGTCATGGCCGACGACCTCCTCATGGAGGTCTTCACGAATCTCGTCAACAACAGCATCAAGTTCGGAGAGCCGGGGGTCGAGATCGAGATCTGCGTCGAGGAGGGGGACGAGACCGTCGAGGTCTCGGTTGTGGATACGGGGCCGGGGGTGCCGGAC
>JAAZOW010000260.1 GCA_012797575.1 Methanomicrobiales archaeon
GGAGGTCCCCATAGGATATGTTCCAGATATGCGGGTGCCCGGTCGTTTCTTCCTCTCCCTGGCACTGGCAGAGACCCTTGAAGAGGGTGCTGTCCGCCAGCTGGCGAACGTCGCAACCCTGCCCGGGATCGTGAAGCATTCGCTTGCTATGCCCGACATCCACTGGGGATATGGATTCCCCATCGGAGGGGTTGCCGCGTTTGATAAGGCATCAGGGATTATATCTCCAGGCGGAGTCGGATTCGATATCAACTGCGGTGTTCGATTGATAACAACCCCCCTCACCGAGGCTGATCTTGCCGGCAAAAAACGAGAACTGATCGAGGCCCTCTTTTCAGCTGTCCCGACCGGTGTGGGTACAAAAAGTGCCCTGCGCCTCTCGAACAAAGAATTGACTGACATCATGATCGATGGCTCACGCTGGGCAGTGGAACGTGGGTTTGGCATCAAGGGTGACCTCATCCGGTGTGAGGATGAGGGGGCAATGCCGGGTGCGGATCCGGAGGCGGTGAGCGCCAAAGCGCGCCAACGAGGTCTGCCGCAGCTTGGAACGCTCGGTGCCGGAAACCACTTCCTGGAGATCCAGGCAGCGCAGGAGATCGTCAACCCGGAGGTAGCCAGAGCATTCGGGGTCAGTGAGGGGCAGATCTGCCTCATGATCCACTGCGGCTCACGGGGTCTTGGCCACCAAGTCGCCACGGATCATCTTCGGGCACTTGAAGGAGCGCTCCGAAAATACAATATACAACTTCCAGACAGGCAACTCGCCTGCGCTCCGATCGACTCCCCGGAAGGTCGCGCCTATTACGCAGGTATGGCCTGCGCCGCAAACTATGCCTGGGCAAACCGGCAGGTCATCATGCACGAGGCCAGAGAGGTGTTCGCGCAGATCTTCAGTATCGACTACGATGAGATGAGACTTGTCTACGATGTCGCGCACAACGTCGCCAAGTTTGAACATCATGACGTCAACGGCACGTCGATGGAAGTCTGCGTCCACCGAAAAGGCGCAACGCGGGCGTTCGGGCCCGGGGTTCCGGGGATACCCCACGAGTATGCCGCAGTCGGGCAGCCGGTGCTCATCCCCGGGAGCATGGGGACGTCCTCATACTTGCTTCATGGCACGGAGACCGCAATGCAGAAAACCTGGGGGAGCACCTGCCATGGCGCAGGGAGGGTGATGAGCCGGTCGAAGGCGAAGAAGTCTATCCGGGGAAGAGAATTAAAGGAAGATCTCGCAAAAGAAGGTATCCTGGTGCGGGCTCACCGCGATTCTGTGCTCGCCGAGGAGGCGCCTGAGGTTTATAAGCCAAGTCATGAGGTGGTGCGCGTCGTGCATGAAGCGGGCCTCTCTGGAACCGTCGTCCGACTGGAACCGCTCGGGGTGATCAAGGGGTGATCTGCAAGACCGGGCTGCTCTGGGACAGCCCTATCATGTTCTCGAGGCTTATAGAAGACTGCGGTGCCTGCTGCGAGGTAGTCAGCCCTCACATGCTCGCATCCCCCTTCTGGCGAGGCGGGTTCGTCCTGGCCGTTGTGCCGACGGGGTTTGCAAACCCGGCCTACTCAAATCTCCTCCCTGCCCTTCGGGCCGCAAGCAACCGCATCCAGCGCTTCGTCGAGAACGGTGGACGGTTGTTGGTTTTTGGCGCAGGCTGCGCCCGTGAGGATGCCTACGACTGGCTTTCGTTCCCGATAACCTACTCGTTTGCGTATGGAACGCGTGCCGTTCAGTATACCCGCGAGAGCGAGTACACCTCCATATTTGCCGAATACGATCTCACCGCCGTCGAGTGCGATGGATCGTTCCCGACCCACGATGGCGAGGCCCTGGCAACCTCGTCATCTGGAGAGGCGCTCCTGGTAAGAAAAACGGTAGGCGATGGTGTGGTGCTGATCTCCAGCATCCACGAATACCCATCACGTGAATTCCTGAAGAGGTTCTCCTGCGATGAGAAGGAAACCTTATTCTAGATGAACTTACCCACCCTTACGAATGAGACTTCCTGCTCCGTCATCCTCCTCGGCGAGAGCAAGTCCACAGGTCCGGGCGGCGCTGATCCACTCTGTGAGTGGTATGTGAGAGATCCTCTGGCGGTAAGACTGGCCGTGCGGGTTGGTGCGTGAGTTCAAAAAGAGGCGGGTGTCGCTTTCATCCCCCCAACCTGCATGCTTGAGTCTTCCCGCTCATGCCCGCCCGGACCCCCAAAATAGAGCATGGTGAAAGGTATGGATATGGCCATGGAACAATATATCATCTCTGCATCTTCGAAGGCACGCGATCTCATTCCTGTTATGATGTGCATCCATGATCTGCTTGGCCGTCTGCCGGTCACGGCGCGATCCCGTGACCACCCTGGTATCAGGATTGAGGGCGGAAAGGTCATCGATGAAGTCTACAGCGGCCCCATCCTCGAAGAGGTTCTGGCTGAGAATGTAGTCAAGAAGGTCCGGCCTCCAGGAGGCCCATACGCAGGCATCCCGGTGGTGGTAGCGCCAGTGAGGGACGGTAAAGGCAATGCAATCACCGCAATCGGCATCGTCGACGTGACTGGCATCTTTGACTTGGCGAACTTTATGGAACAGAGCGCGGAGCTCCGGAAGCAGGTGTGTGGCAGTGACCCGTGCCCGCTCCCGACGGAATCACCTGCAGCAAAAAGGTAATGGATATGAAGGACACGGCAATCAATGTACTAAAGATTCTCGAAGAGAGCCCCGGCCCGATATCGGGCGAGCAGATCGCAGAAAACCTGGGTGTCACCCGTTCAGCCGTCTGGAAACAGATACGTGAGCTCCGGAGATTAGGATACAACATCACATCGTCCCGGGCGCAGGGCTACCGCCTCATGGCAAAGACCGACAGGCTGCTCCCATACGAGATCCACAAAAAACTTCGCACTCAGTTCGTCGGAAAGCAGATCCGCTACTTTGATCGCACTGCCTCAACGAGCTGGGTTGCAAAACAGCTTGCCAGCGAGACTGATCCGGAGAAATTGCACGGCATGGTGATCATCGCCGAGGAGCAGACCGGTGGGGTTGGCAGGCTCGGGCGCGCCTGGGTCTCGCCTGCTGGCGGCATCTGGATAACCATCGTCTTAAAGCCGAAGATCCCGATCGATCGGCTCTTCATGATCACCATGGCCGGCTCGATAGCGATCGCGCGTGCTATCAGGAAGGAATACGGGCTCAGTGCGCTCATCAAGTGGCCTAATGATATCTTCATCGGAGACAAGAAAGTCGGCGGACTGCTCCTGGAGCTCGCCGCAGAGGCCGATGCCGTCCATTACAGTCTCCTCGGGATCGGGATCGACGCAAACATCTCGCTCGCTGATCTCCCGCCGAACCTGAGGGATACGGTGACTTCACTCCATGCCGAGGTCGGCCACGAGATCGATCGCGTGGCACTTCTTGCCAGGGTCCTGCGAGAGTTTGAGCTGCGCTACATGCAGCTTGAGGACGGCGAGTACGATTCCATCACCCGCGAGTGGAAGAGCCTCTCCCTCACGCTTGAGCAACGGGTGGCTATCAGGACCATCAATAAAGCCTTCGAGGGGGAGGCCATCGATATCGATAGTTACGGTGCCCTGATCATCCGCAGGGATAACGGGAAGATAGAGCGGGTCATCGCCGGGGACTGTTTCCAGCTCTAATACACTGATTTTTGGGTTACCGATCTTTTTGTTGGCTCAGGTTTGGATCCAGGGCTCAACACAACCCCGGATCTTTTTTGGGTAGCGGATCCACGGTAGTAGACCATTTCATCACCTCCGAAGCGAGATCTCCCTGGGGGGGGGCGCGGGGGCAGGGACGTGCCACGAGAGAAGGACGATCTATGCCGGGAGATGAAGAAGAAGGCGAAAGACTCCGGCAGAATATGCCGGCTGTTTGAGACTGATGTGCTGGCACTCTCAATCATGTCAACCTCAAATAATTTTTGAGTTGACAGGTTTTTATTGTCAACCTTCCAACAGATATAGGTTTACATGAAACACCGGGCTCAGATCCTCGCCTACAGTGGAACGTTTGTAGCGCTGATCGCTGCCGGGAGCTGGATATCCATCCCGCTGCCCCCGGTTCCGCTCACGCTCCAGACCCTCTTTGTGCTCCTTGCCGGAGTTGTCATGAAGCGCTACGCCGTGATCCCCGTCGCCCTCTACGTCCTCCTTGGGGCGATGAGCCTCCCGATCTTTCATAACGGCACGGCTGGTCTCGGGGTGCTCCTCGGGCCCACGGGAGGGTTCCTGATCGGTTTCATACCCGCCGCCCTCATCACCGGACTTGCCTACGAGCACGAGTCACCGAAGTACCGGGTTGCAGGGCTGATCGCGGCCTGCGTGACGTGCCTCTCGGCTGGCGTCATATGGCTCTCATACTCGGCTTCAGTCTCGGTTCTCCAGGCTATCTTGATCGGCGTCGCCCCGTTTCTCATAGGAGATACCCTGAAGGCACTTGCTGCATACACCATAGGAAAACGGGTGGCATGATCCGTATAGCCAATCTCCGGCACCGGGTCATCGATGTACCCGATCTCGCAGTAGATGCGCGCCATATCGCCGTGATCGGCCCAAATGGGAGCGGCAAGACAACGCTCCTTTCAATCTGCTCCGGCATCGAGGAACCCCGGAGAGGAACGGTCCGGCTCCTCGGGAGGCCGCCGTCTGCTGTGAGGATCGGGTGGGTTGGGGAGTTCCCCGACCGAACGCTCCTCTTCTCCCGGGTATACGATGAGATCGCATCACCTCCACGGTTCCGTCACCGCTCCTGCCCGGAGACCGATGAGAAGGTCAGAGCAGCCGCCGAGGTGGTTGGCATCTCGCACCTCCTTGAGGCGAAAGTATCGGCTCTCTCAGGGGGCGAAAAAGCCCTTGCTGCTCTGGCCGCCGCTGGTGCCGATGATCCCGAGGTACTCATCCTCGATGAGGCCGACTCGCACCTTGATGCCCGGACAGCAGCCCGGGTGCAACGTGCCGTTCAGGAGAGCGCGGCGACTCACGTGCTCTGGTGCACGCAGTCGATGGATCTTGCAGCCAGCGCGGACTATGTTCTCTTCATGGCAGGAGGGATGATCCGGCATCACGGCACGCCCGAAGAGGTTTTTTCGAGACTTGAAGATACGTGCTTTTACCCAACAATGTGGAGGATCTGCCGGTGAGGGTGGATATCGAGGATATCACTCTCTCCCGGGGGCGGATCACTCTCCGGGGCAGCGGCACCTTCGGCGAGGGCATACACCTGGTCAGCGGGCCGGTGGGGAGCGGGAAGTCAACGTTTGGCCTGTTGCTTGCCGAGATCATCCACCCCACGGGGGGGAGCGTCCAACGTCACGGGATCTCGTCAACCCTGCTTATGCTCCAGTTTCCCGAGTACCACATCACCTGTCCAACGATCGCTGAAGAAGTGATATCCTGGGGACTTGACCCCGACGACCTCCTCGTGGAGGCAGATCTTGCCGGGCGCGCGGATGATGATCCCTTCCACCTCTCCCGGGGCGAGCTGAAACGGTTGATCCTGGCCTGCACGGTCGCGAGAAACCCGGATCTACTGATGCTCGACGAACCGTTCAGCTCACTCGACTGCGCGGCCAAGCAGAGGGCCTGCAGGGTGATCGAGGGAAGGCGTGAGGGGATCACCATCATCTTCTCACACGAGCGCGCAATCCTTCCCCAGGTGGACGCCATCTGGGAGATGGAAGGCGGAACCCTGAAGGCCCTGGGTAGTGTGCCTCGCGCGATCCCCCGATGGCGGCATGCCCCGCCGTATCTCACGTACGCCCTGGAGCTGGGCGCGCGCCCTGAGAATATCAGGCTCCAGGATGCCCGGGAGGCAGTATGCAGGATCCGAGGCTGAGGCTCTTTGCTGCCACAGTCCTCTCGATCGCCGCCTTTGCAAGCACCCTGGGTGCAGTCGCCGCCCTGATCTGGTGGCTCGTCTTCACGCCGCGCATAAAGGCTCTCCCGCGATCTGGCGTCTTTTTCAGCCTGGTTGCGATGATCACCGTCACAGCGCTTATCTCTGAATGGGGAGGTGGCCCGGGGATCTCTTACCTGATCAGGATGGTCGTGATCCTGCTCCTTGCTGCGTGGGCATACTCTGAGACGCAGGAAGGCGAGGTGCTTTCCGTGGCGGTCTGGGCGCTCGGTGACCGGATCGGGTTTGAGATAGGCCTCATCGCAGAGGTGGGCCTTACAGGCCTTGCAGTGATCAGGCAGGATATCGAGCAGGCGCGAATTGCGCTAGCGCTAAAAGGGAACAGAGTCGGCGTTCTCACGATCGTGCCGATAGCAGTCCTGCTCATCATCACCCAGATCCGGAGAGCCGATGATATGGCCAGGTTACTGGTGGTACGAGGATACACGCTCGGAGGGCGGATATGCCCGATCTTCGAAACGGGCTCGCGAGATATACCGGCAGCTCTATCTGCAGTGATACCCGGGGTTTTTTGTTGCTTCCCCCTTCGAGATGTTTTTATATTATTACAGTGAATTTTTTAGAGGCTTTATCGCGATCTCCCCAGCCCTTCGAGGTGCAAAATTCGATGTGTGCTGCCAAATCTGATACATTATACATCACCGATACCACGCTTAGGGATGCGCATCAGTCACTTATCGCCACCAGGCTGCGGACTGAAGATATGCTCCCTCTCGCCCGGGCCATTGACAGCGTAGGTTTCTTCTCCGTCGAGGCCTGGGGCGGAGCGACCTTTGACAGCTGCATCAGGTTTCTTAACGATGACCCCTGGGATCGTCTCCGGGAACTGAAGGCTGAACTGAAACACACTCCCGTCCAGATGCTCCTGCGGGGCCAGAACCTTGTAGGGTACCGGCATTACCCCGATGACGTCGTGGAGAAATTCGTGGCTGCGTCCGCAGAGAACGGGGTAGATATCTTCAGAGTCTTTGATGCACTAAACGACGTCCGAAACATGAAGAAAGCGATGGAGGAAGTCAGGAACGTCGGAGTGCATCTTCAGGGTGCGATATGTTACACGACAAGCCCGGCCCACTCCATCGCGACGTTCATCGAGATGGCCGAGGATCTCTACGCGCTTGGGTGCGATTCGATCTGCATCAAGGACATGGCAGGGCTGATCATGCCTCGCGCCGCCCGCGACCTGATCTCAGGGATCAAAGAGACGATGGATGTCAAGGTCTGCCTTCATTCCCACTGTACGAGCGGTGTTGCGCCCCTGAGCTACCAGGCGGCGATCGATGCAGGCGTGGATATACTTGATACGGCGATGTCACCGTTTGCTCTGGGGACATCCCAGCCCCCGACGGAGAGTGTTGTCGCGAGCGTCTCCGGGACTGCACGGGATACCGGCATCGATCTGGTCGCGCTACGGAACGTCCGAAACGTCTGCCGGGATATCAGGGAAAAGTACCAGCCACTCTTCAATGCCATCTCAGACCGGGTCGACTCAGACGTCCTGATCTACCAGCTCCCGGGTGGGATGATATCAAATCTTGTCTCCCAGCTGCAGGAGCAGGGGGCTCTCGACCGCCTGGAGGAGGTGCTCCAGGAGATACCAAGGGTGAGGGAAGACCTCGGATACCCACCGCTTGTGACGCCGACGAGCCAGATCGTGGGCACCCAGGCGGTGCTCAACGTCCTGATCGGCGGGGAGCGCTACCGGAACGTGACGGGCGAGGTGAAGGATTATGTCCTCGGCCTCTATGGCCGTCCTCCCGCTCCGATCAGCCCCGAGGTGCAGAGGCTGATCATCGATGATGAGGAACCAGTCACGGTCCGCCCCGCCGACCTCCTTGAACCCATCTATGAACAGATGCGAAGGGAGGCTGAGGAGCAGAGACTGGTCATCAGGGATGAAGACGTCCTCACCTACATCCTCTATCCCGCCGTCGCGCCGACGTTCCTCAAGGGCGAGTGCCGGGCAGAGGTTATACCAAAACCGGCTGCCGAGACGGCGAAATTTACGGATATTCCCCACTCGATGGAGGTGGAGGTGGATGGGGAGATCTTCTCGGTCCGGATCGTGACCGTGGAGGGGAGCTCGATATCGACTCAGGCAGCCGCCCCGGCGATCAAGGAACGGATCCCCCGGGGGGATGTCCCCGGAGGTATCAAGAGCAACATGCAGGGGATGGTCCTGCAGGTGCTGACTCAGAAGGGGAGCACCGTCAAGAAGGGAGATACTCTCATCGTTCTCGAGGCCATGAAGATGGAAAATCCCATCCGAAGTCCACGCGACGGCACGGTGGGAGATATCTTCGTTGATGCCGGGGATGTCGTGCAGAACGGCGATGTGCTGATGGTCGTCGAGTGAGACCCTGGTCATCGGTGGATGGAGATGAAGTACTTCGATAAGATCCTGATTGCCAATCGCGGCGAGATCGCCATACGGGTTATGCGCGCCTGCCGGGAACTGGATATCGATACGGTTGCGATCTACTCCGACCCGGATAAGAATGCGCTCCACGTCAAGTACGCGGACGAGGCGTTCTGTGTGGGCGAGGCACACCCGTCCAAGAGCTACCTGAACAAGGAGCGGATCTGTGATGTCGCCAAGAAGTCTGCAGCCGAGGCGATCCATCCAGGGTATGGGTTCCTCGCCGAGAACAGCAGCTTCGCCAGACTGGTCGAGGATGAAGGCCTGACATTCATCGGGCCTTCATGGAAGACGATCGAGACACTGGGATCGAAGGTCGTATCGAAGCAGATGATGCGGGAAGCGGGCGTGCCGGTCCTTCCTGGAACGCCGGATGGCGTCACCAACATCGACGAGGCAAGGAGGGTTGCTGCTGAGGTAGGCTACCCGGTGGTCGTGAAGGCGAGCGCGGGTGGCGGCGGCATCGGTATGCATATCGCTGAGTCCGAGGATCAGCTCGAGGAGGCGATCGAGAAAGGGATGCGGATCGCGGAATCGGCTTTCGGGGACCCGACGGTCTTTGTGGAGAAATATCTCGCAAACCCTCGCCATATTGAGGTGCAGGTCCTTGCTGACGCGAAGGGAAATACCCTCCACCTCTATGACCGCGAATGCTCCATCCAGCGCCGGCACCAGAAACTGGTCGAGGAGGCACCCTGCCCGATCATGACGCCCGAGCTCCGGGAGCGGATGACGGCGTCAGCCATCACCGCCGCAAAAGCAGCGAACTATACAAACGCCGGCACGGTGGAGTTTCTATACTCGGATGGCGACTACTACTTCATGGAGGTGAATACCCGGTTGCAGGTGGAGCATACCATCACCGAGCTCGTCACAGGGATCGATATCGTGAAGAAGCAGATCGCCATCGCCGCCGGCGAGGACCTCTCCATGGACCAGGAGGATATCAGCATCCGGGGGCACGCGATCGAGTGCCGGATCAATGCAGAGGATCCGCTGAATAACTTCTCTGCAGACCCGGGAAAGATCGTCCGATACCGCTCTCCCGGAGGGCCCGGGATACGGATCGACTCCGGTATCCATACGGGCTACACCATTCCCCCGCACTATGATTCGATGATATCCAAACTCTGCGCCTGGGGGACTGACCGTGAAGAAGCGATCCTCCGGATGCGACGAGCTCTTTACGAGTATGTTATCCTGGGTGTGAAGACGACGCTTCCACTCCAGTACGCGATCATGCGAAACCCGCACTTCATCGCTGGTGATACGCATACACACTTCCTGCAGGAGGAGCATATAGCACAGAGTCTGCGCCGTTACCTCTACGAGGAGGAGACGCGGATGCAGACTCTGGCTGCATCGCTCCGGCATGGAAAGGAGGTGGCGGCGATCGCTGTGGCGGTCGATGTGTATCTCCGGAAAAACATGGAATGACCGCTCTTACCATTTTTTCGGGAGTCATAAGGTTTATTTGTTAAAGCATCATTGTTATAATGCACTTTGTATGCTGCGGTGGCCTAGTTGGTTAGGGCGCCAGACTCATAGGGTTTTGAGAAGAACGGAGCGTCCAATCCTGGGACATCTGGAGGTCGTGGGTTCGGATCCCACCCGCAGCACTCTTGCGGGATGCTAGGAATCCAATTTTGAAAA
>JAAZOW010000024.1 GCA_012797575.1 Methanomicrobiales archaeon
CGCCGCTCGATCGTGAAGCTCCGTGCTGCGAACGGTGCGCTCGCAGCACACCATTCCGGCAGGATAATCATGTAGGAGCACAGACAGAGAGATGGTCTGTTTCTCTTCAACCATCTCCATGTTGAGTTTTACAGGGCCATCTCCCTGCGCCGGGATGAGTTCCGTCACTTTTCCCGGCGCGGTTGCACGCCTGCAAGGATCCGTTGAACAGAGTGAACCGCACCCGATGACCGGGAACCTCCCGCTCCGCCGCTCTTCACCCCCCCGCAAGGTAAAACGCGCCGTGGCTGTTCACGGTGATGCACGATACCTAGTATGGGCGCCGGACCCCTCTTTCTTGGTAGATCCCGGTTCTTCCAGGCTTTTCAACCGACGGAGAATCGCAGGTTTGGACATGCCCAGGGCACGAGCAACCTCGCTGCTTTTTGAGGGGTCACGGACTGCATTCAGAATACTTCGATATGCGCTTATCCGGGCGGGAAGTCAGGAACCTGACGGAGGAACCCAAAGATGCAGCCCCGACCTCTCAGGACCAGCAAGGTGACCGCGCAAAACGGCGGCCAACGTCATTCCTCTTCCCGGATCATCGCCTCGATCGCATCATCGAGAGGGCCGAGTTTGGTCTGAATTATGTCCCAGAGAATCGTTGGTTTGACAGAGTAATAGGAGTGGACGCTGATATCCCGTAGCCCGGCAATATTCCGCCATGCTATCTCAGGATGGCGGGCGGTGACGTTCGCAGGGATCTGTTTTACCGCTTCCCCGATGGTGATGAATCTGAGCACGATAGCATCAAGGCACATGGGGTCGTCCATAAAATCTTCAAACGAGCGATCCCCTACATAGGAGCGGATGGCGGCGATGGCGTCTCTGATATCCTCAAGGTAGAGCAGGAGATCCCTAGGCATAAACGACCTCACGAAGGACGGTATCCCGGATCCGGGGCTTTAACGTATCGGCGATGACGAGATCCGTCCTTCGCCCCAGAAGATCCTCGAGATAGAACTTGAGATCCATGAAGTGGTCAAAAGTCTCCTCTCCCTCCCGGAATTCCACAATGACGTCGATGTCGCTTGCCGGGGTGTCTTCGGCTCGCACCACAGAGCCGAAGATACCGATACGGGCCACGCCGTAACGTTCACGGATGGTGCGCAGATTCTGCCGGATCCGGGTAAGAGGATTCATATTACTGCAAACTACTGTTATGGCGGTGAACTACCCCGCGCTTGCGGGCGGGGCTTCCCGGCTATCATTCTCCTCCCCAGCGGGAGCGAGTCCACAGGCTCAATAGCGCGTTTTGCGCCTGATACCCCGACAAGATTTTGATCTTGCAGGGCGAACTTCTTGATATTGATTGCCGCGTTGATGTCGCGGTCGTGGTGAGTACCGCAGTCAGGACAGATCCATTCTCTGTCTTTACGAGCGAGATCCCGGTTGAGGTATCCGCAGGTACTGCATATCTTTGATGACGGATCAAATCGTCCGATCTTTGAGAGCGTCTTCCCATGCATCTGACACTTGTATTCCAGCATC
>JAAZOW010000311.1 GCA_012797575.1 Methanomicrobiales archaeon
CCGGGGAGGACGTAATCTACCGGGACGTAGCGCTCGAGGAGCTCGAAGTCGGTGAAGTTCGCGATCCGGGGGAGGCGGATGACGGCGATCCGTATCAAACCCCCGGCTGGTCGCTCTCGCCTATCCCCAAGCGAGAGTGAATCCTCGCTTGGGAGGGGTATATCCGCGTAGGGGACTACCCCGAGCACCGATACACCCGTGATCTCCTCGATCACCTCCACCCCGGACGCAAAGAGCCCGATATCGCCACGGAACTTATTGATGATGATCCCAATGACGAGCGGCCTGATATCATCGGGGAGGAGGGCGAGCGTCCCGCAGATCTGTGCAAAAACTCCGCCCCGTTCGATGTCGGCGACCAGGATGATCGGGAGCCCGAGGCTCCGGGCGAGCCGTATGTTTGCTATGTCGCGATCGTAGAGGTTCACCTCTGCAGCCCCCCCAGCTCCCTCCACCACCACATGCCCGTAGCGTCTCCGCAGTCGCTCAAACGCCTCCACAGCCCTTGCAAGGAGCATATCGGTCTCGGTGTAGTAGTCCTGGATCTGCACATCTTTATACGGCCGGCCAAGCACCACCTGAGAGGTGCGGTCGCCCTTTGGTTTGAGGAGGATCGGATTCATATCGGCTGTGGGCTCGATGCCTGCAGCGAAGGCCTGCACGGCCTGAGCCATCCCGATCTCGTTTCCGTCGGCCGTGATGTAGGAGTTGAGACTCATATTCTGTGATTTGAATGGCGCAACTGGAATTCCGCGACGGTAGAGCGTGCGGCAGAGCGCCGCCACCGTCACGCTCTTTCCCACGTGGGACGCAGTTCCGAGCACAATAAGAGACATTGCCGACGGGAAGGTTGGGCGCGACGGGTTATTAAGGGCGGGGTTCCATGACTCCAGTATGGAGCTCTCCCCCGCCGCCCGCCTCCTCCTGGAGCGCCGCTACCTCCTCCCCGGCGAGACGCCACATGACCTCTTCTCCCGGGTCGCCGATGCCGTGGGGGGCCCGGCAAGATCCCGAGAATTCTTCTCGCTCTTATCGGACCTGCTCTTCCTCCCAAACTCCCCGACCCTGATGAATGCAGGCACCGCAGGCGGGCAGCTCTCGGCCTGCTTCGTCCTCCCGGTGGAGGATACTCTCGAGGGGATCTCTCGAAGTCTCGCCCATATGATGCTCGTTCACAGATCAGGAGGTGGGACCGGGTTTTCGTTTGGCCGCCTCCGCCCCCGTGGTGATGCCGTCAGCGGGACGATGGGCGTTGCAAGCGGGCCGGTCTCGTTCATGCGGGTCTTTGACGCGGCGACCGGGGCGGTGAAGCAGGGCGGTCGGCGGCGGGGAGCGAACATGGGGGTGCTCCCCGTCTCCCACCCTGACATCGAGGAGTTCATCACCTCCAAACAGGACGGCAGTCTTTCGAACTTCAACATATCGATCGGTATCGATACCCGGTTCCTCCACTGTCTCAGGGCCGGGAGGGACTACGATCTCATCAACCCCCGCGATGGTAGCGTCTGGAAGAGCGTCGATCCCGGATCGCTCTGGCACCTCGCCGCCACATCAGCCTGGGCAACCGGTGAGCCGGGGATGCTCTTCTTCGATGAGATCAACCGGCGAAACACAACACCCCATCTTGGTCCCATCGAGGCGACGAACCCCTGCGGGGAACAGCCTCTCTATCCCTACGAGAGCTGCAACCTCGGAAGCATCAACCTCGCCCGGTGCATCAGGAAGCACGACCTCGATGAAGATCTGCTCATCACGGTTGTCAGGTGCGGTATCGACTTTCTCGACGCCGTCATCGACGTCAACCGGTTTTTGCTCCCTGAGATCCGGGACAGGACCCTTGCTACCCGAAAGATTGGCCTCGGGGTCATGGGGTTTGCTGAAGCGCTCATACGCCTTGATATGTCCTACGCTTCGGATGAAGCGCTCCGATTCGCCGGAAACTTGATGGGAAAGATCCAGGCGGCGGCACGGGAGCGATCGGAGGAGCTCGGGGTCGAGAAAGGATCGTTCCCGGCGATCGAGGGGTCCATCTACTCGGGGGATATGCGCAACGCCACCGTCACCACCATCGCTCCCACAGGTTCGCTCCACCTCATCGCCGGAACGACGAGTGGGATCGAACCGGTCTTCTCCTTTGCCTACACCCGGACGATCGATGGAGAGCGGGTCAGCATCGTAAGTGACCTCGTCGGAGAGCTTCTGCCAGAGACCGCGGGCGGAAGAGATGTGGCGGCGCACGTGCGGCGCTGGGGGACGGTCGAGGGGCTCCCCCTTGCGGCCCATACCCGCGACCTCTTTTTGACCGCCACCGAGATTGCACCAAAATACCATCTGCGGATGCAGGCGGCATTTCAGGAACATGTGGATAACGCCGTCTCAAAGACCGTGAACCTCCCGGAGTCCAGAACCCCCGATGATATCGCTCGTATCTTCTCCCTCGCTCACGATCTGGGGTGCAAGGGCATCACGGTCTACCGCTACCGGAGCCGGTCTGACCAGGTTCTCTCCCGGGGATGCGACGTCTGTATCGTCAACGACTGAGCATACCAAGTAATATATAACGAGAGCTGAAAGATACATGCAATGAATGGTGGGATATGTCCGACCTGCGGACTGCCAAAAGAATTGTGTATCTGTGAAGAGGTTGCAAAGGAACAGCAGAGAATCAACGTAAAGATAAACAGGCGGCGGTACGGAAAAGAGGTCACGGTCATCGAGGGGCTCGATCCCTACGATATCGATCTCGAAGACCTCTCAAAATTCCTGAAAGGGAAGCTGGCCTGTGGCGGCACGGTTAAGGATTCTTCTATCGAGCTGCAGGGTAACCATCGCGAGCGGGTGAAGGAGCTGCTCGCCCAGAAAGGATACAGTATGGAACATATCAGTTGATTCCGGACTCTTCTCCAGGGAGACCCAGATATCTTTTTTTGCCGAAGTAAGTGATACCGGAGTGGACGGATATACTGCCCCTGACAGAGACCTGATGATCCTAGAGCGCCTGCACTCTGGGTGATCCCTCGATATCGTACCGCGCGAGAGGCCAGGATACCACGAGATCCAGGGATCCAGTCATCTGTCACTAAAAGATGCTCCTACGATTTCCCTCACGCAGGGCAAGGGGTTTTGGGGACCAGGATCCAGCCTTTCACGGAACTTCGCGAGAGGCCGGAGAATATATGAGTGGTTAACCAAACGCACCTTGGAGGGAAGGCTTGCCCGGCACCGAAATCGCCGGGAGATCGAGAGAAGATTACAGAAGGAGTGGAAGAATCTATGGCAATGAGATGCTCATTTGCGCTTGATCCCGGCCTGCTGGAGCAGATCGATCAGTATGCCAGGGATAACACACTCGACCGAAATGAGGCGATCCTTGAGTTGATCGAGACCGGTCTTGCCCGCAGAGAGGATGACAGGCTGCTACCGGTGCGGCCGCAACGCTCATCTGAGGAGCTCGATAACCTCAGGCGTGAACTTGAGGACGTCAAAGAGGTCCTCACCGAACTTCGTAACGAGGTCCGACTGGTCCATCACACGATCGAGACCGATTGGATCAAGGAGGCGAAGGGGGTACCGTTTCAGACAAGACACCCATGGGAGTTCTGGCGGAGATGATCTTCGCCTCAGCTGATGACACTCGTGATGCTCCGGAATCCCTCCCCCCGGGTATCATCACAGATGACTGCCTCAACCCTCGTCATATCGACACCGGATGCCGTCCGGCACCGGCTGCAGTAGGCACGGGCCGGAGATGGCACCTCTCTTCCTCCAACAACGAAGAAGGCGGAGTGGACACAGAGGCCGCACCGATCGATGGGAATAGCCCTCCCTGGCGTGCACTGCACCCGACCCCGGGTGACCGGTAGGCGCCGGGCGCCATGATCATTCATAGGTCTCGACCCGGTAGCCTGCACGGCCGAGGATCTCGATGATCTCGCTGCGCCAGGCGACGTCGTTATCCATATCGAGCGGTGCAACCGACTCGTCCCAACACTGTTGGAGTGCCGCATCCTCGGTAGAGAGGCTCCGCCTCCCTTTCACTTTCCCGACTTCCCGGTCATCATCGGCAAATACCCGCATGGTGCAACAGATGTAGGTCCGGCAGAATGAGGGACGGCTTCCGTGGATGGTGCAGAGGTACTTTCCCACTTCCTCCGGATGTCTCCTCAGGAACGGGCACCAGGTTGGGTGAGCATCGTTCTCTGAAGTGTCCCGGAAGATATCGATAAACTGTTCTTCAACCCGTGCGCGGAACGTTCCGCCGACGATCTTCTGCCTGCAGAGGTAATCCCGGCTCGTAAGCCTCTTCTCGATCTCGATGAGCCCGCTTCCTGCGTGCATGCAACACTTCCCGCAGAGTGTGCATTCAAATGGTTTCATCCCTGAGAACTCTCTCTGCGGTGAAGAATAAAGGTTCGGGAGTCCTCGCCCCCGGAAGAGATCCCGAAGGCCCCGTCTGGTTCTGTCTCTGCAAGGACCCAGTTGGCGGCACACGCGGGGGGTGAGGGGTAGTGCCTCTTCTCCACGGACCGGATCACCCCCGCTCCCCCACACGGCTACACCCCGTATGCAGAGGATGGGCCACTACGGCACGAGAAGGCACCGGTGCCGGCCGAAGAGAGGAGAGGAGGGGGTCAGCGGCCAGGTGTCACTCGTCAGTCGTACCACCCCTCTCAGGACTCTTTTTTGCCGCCATATCCGGTTGGATCAGGGTGATGGAGTCAGCATGGTGACCTCTTCCTGCCGACTGCGATGTTCTCCGAACGTAAGCTTTCATTATATCTGTCCGGGTGAGGAATCCAGAGAGCAGCCTTGGATCATCTACCGGAACAACGGGCAGGTGATGAATGTCATGTTCAACCATCAGATTCAGGGCTTCATGCAGTGTACAGGCATGGTGCACTGTGAACACCCGTGAGCTCATGACATCTTTTACCGGCAGATCCCGCTCCCCGCTCGCCCGCCTATCCCTGATATCGTCAAGGGCGACGATGCCTACCAGCTTCCCTTCCCCGTCAATGACCGGGAACCCGGTGTGCAAAGTCTTATCGATGAGATGGAACACGCGCCTGATGTTGTCGCCGGGCGATACAGTAACGATCCGGTTCCGGGGCACCATAACATCGCTCACAGGGATATCCCGGAGGATCTCGATCATGTACTCGTCCCGGTGGGCAGGCGATCCAGATCGGTCCGGCACCTGCTCACGAAAGATGGTGGAGTCACCGACGAGGAGGACCGCTACCGAGACCGCGCCCATCGCTGGCACGAGCAGGGAGAAGTCACCGGTCATCTCCGTGACCATGATCATCATCGCGATCGGTGCGTGGGAGATGGCGCCGAAGAGGGCGATCATCCCGACGATAACGAAGACGGGCACCGATTCGACAGGTACGATCCCCGGGAGCGCGAGGTGTAGCAAGGCTCCAAGAGCGCCGCCTGCCGATCCACCTATAACCAGTCCAGGCGCGAAGACACCCCCGCTCCCGCCGGAGCCGATGGTAAGTGACGTCGTCAGGATTTTCGCGAACGGGAGGAGGAGAAGCACCCCGATCGGGAGCATGTTGTAGAGTGCAAGCTGGGTAAAGCCATATCCAGTCCCGAGACTGGCGAACCCGACGATCGCTGCTTCAGGTGAGAGAGCTGCAAGAGCAAGAACGAAGACGCCGGTGGAGAATGCCCCACCGAGCGGTCTGAAGTGGTTTGGGAGGTTGAAGTGGTTGAATAGTCCCCGAAATATCTTGTTCGTCCCATAGAAAGTGCTTATGTAGGTCAGACCGACCGCCGCCGAGACCACGCCGAGGAGGAGGTAGAGTGGGATCTGCGAGATATTCCAGAAGGTTGTACAGGGCCCAAAGACTGGTTCAAAACCTTCAACTAGACCAAATATTGAGTATCCAATGACGGATGCCAGAAACGCAGGTATGATCGCTTCGGACTCGAAGTCCTGCCGGTAAAGGATCTCTGCCGCGAGGATCGCTCCGCCCAGAGGAGCTGTAAAGATCGTGCCGATTCCGGCGCCGACGCCGGTGGCAATGGCAAGTCTCCGCTCACGAACAGAGAGCCCTAAAAGATCGGCGGCAATCGAACCGAGGCCTGCCGACATCTGTGCGGTTGGCCCTTCACGTCCAGCGCTCCCTCCTGTCGATATGGTCAGGATGGCGGTGACCGCTTTGACGAACGGGATGCGCCAGCGCACACGTCCTCCCCTATGAAACGCCTTTATCGCTGCATCGGTGCCATGACCCTCTGCCTCTGGAGCAAGGGTATAGACCAGGAGGCCGGAGAGGAGCCCTCCAAAACAGATGACGGGAAGGATCATCCAGAGGTTGTCCGGGGGAGCCCATTGACTGATATCTTCAATTCGTTCCCCTTCTTTTGGAAGATTGAACCCAACAATATCCTCCATGAAGAATGCGCTCCCCAGCTTCAACCCTTCAAAGAAGAAGAGAGCGCCAAGACCGGCGATGATCCCGACGACGATGGCTATGAGTATGATCCTCTTGTAGGGAGTGATGCTCTCCTCGATCTGCATGGATGTAAGAAATGTCAGTGTATCAAGTTATTTAACCAATTTTACTTGATCCCATTGTTTATGTAAGGTGTTTCCGTATTCCTGCCACTCCGGGATCGCGAGATCCAGGGGATCGGTTCGAGGCAGGCGCCATTCCTCGCTGGAAGGTGCGAAGATACTCTCGCCAGGCCCCGGGACGGTGAGCTGCCACGACGCGCTCATCGGCGCATGGCAGGTACGGAAAATACCCGTTTCTCATCGACACCTATCGAGCTGGCACCGCGTAGCGTGTTTCTTATTTCAACCAGCGATCGATGCGAGAGATCCCTGCTGATTCTCGCCCAATAAGGTTAAATCAATATGGATACAACGGAGTGGCATGAAGGTGTGCATAATGTGCGGAGGGGAGGGCACACGGCTCCGCCCCCTCACATTCGGGCGTCCTAAACCCTGTATTCCGATCGTCAACAAACCCTCAATCCAGCACCTGGTCTCACACCTCTCCAACCTCGGGTTCCACGATGTGGTGATCACGCTTGGCTACATGAGCGATGCGATCGAAAGAGCGCTCGGTGACGGGTCACTCTTTGGTGTCGACGTCACCTATGTCCATGAAGAGACGAAGCTCGGGACGGCGGGGAGCGTCAAAAACGCCCAAAAATACCTCGAAGAGCAGCCATTCCTCGTTGTCGGTGGTGATCACGTGGTAGACCTGAACCTGCTTGAGTTCTACCGCGAACACCTCATCAACAACTCGATCACCACCATCGGGCTCATCAGCATCGACGATCCCACCGAGTACGGCATCGCCGAGATCGATGCGAGCTACCAGATCAAGCGGTTCAAGGAAAAACCGAGTCCGGGTGAGATCTTCTCAAACCTCGCGAGCACCGGGATGTACGTCTGCAACCCGGAGATCTTCGATCACATCCCGTCTGGAGAGAAGTTCGACTTTGCCAGGAACCTCTTTCCCCAGCTGATGGAGGAGGGATATGTACTGAAGGCCTGGCTCGCCCGTGGCAACTGGTCCGACGTCGGGAGCCCCCGGTCGCTCCGGGAGGCGGAGCGGTGGAAACTCCAGGACATTCAATTCACCAACATCTCCGGTGACCTCTACATCAAGGGTGCCCGCATCATGGGCCCTGCCCAGATCGGGAGTTATGTCTCAGTTGCCGCACACTCCCGGGTGATCGGACCGATCTCGATAGGTGCCGGGACGATCATCGAGGAGAATGTCATCATTGGGCCCTATACCAGCATCGGCGAGGGGTGCATCATCAAGAGCAACGCCAAGATCTTCTCCTCATCCATCTACAACCGGGTGGTGATCGGCAGGGACAGCACCATCAGCGGTAGTATCATCGATAACGATACGCTCATCGGCAGTGGATGCAATATCGAGCACGATACGGTCATCGGCCCGCATGTGGTACTAAAAGACGATGTGGTCGTCCACTCAGGGATACGGGTCTGGCCCAAAGTCATCATCCCGGAGGGAACGGTGGTAAAGGAACATACCCTCAACGAGGCGTACGACCTCCGGATTGAAGGATCATAGCAGGGGCTCACGGCATCTGGCCTCCCGGTATCCGATCGTGGGCAGCCCGGGAGTGCTAACCGTGCCGCACAAGCCGATGCGTCAGCGCAACAAGAGGATGGCGGGCGTAATCGAGGATATGGATATCGTCGAGCGTGCGGAGGTTCAGCGCCCGTGCCGTCCGCTCCATCCCGAGCTCGATGTTCTCCCGGACCTCGATGATGTAGGCATCGAGGTTCTCGATCCCAAGCCTTCTGGCCGCTATGGCTCGGTGGTGCCCATCGACCAGGATCCAGCGGCCTGGTCGTCTGACCACGATGAGCGGTTCAGCGAGTCCTTTCTTGATCTCATACATCCGTCCCTCCAGTTCGTCTTCGTAGATCTTTGACTGGGTGGGCAGGAGCTCATTGATCGGGACCGATCCCCGCCGTAACGTCGGTTCGATGGTATAGAGCTTCTTGAGAGATTCGATGAACTTGAAGACCTTCTCGGGCGAGACGTGTTCTATCTGTGACCTGATGACGTCGGCGTTTGATATGATCCCTATAAGCGTATTATTCTCATCGACGACCGGGAGTTTCTGAATACCAGAGCGGAATATGACACGGGCTGCGTCGTTGATGCTCATATCGGGGTCAGCGACGATGAGGTGACGGGACATTACCTGCTCTATTGGTGTTGCCGGATGGGCAAAGAGGAGATCCCGCGCCGAGATGTAGCCTACCACCTCTTTTGAGTTCTCGACAACCGGGAAACCGTCATGATGCGTTTTTTTAATGGCTTCAATGACGTCCCGGACCGTTCCGTGGGCGTTGACAGTGACGACGTCGTAGGTCATGTAGTCTTTGACCTTCTTCCTCTCCATCATGATAGTGTTACGCTGGTTCGTGATGAATTGTTCGATCGAAATTGGTGGCGCGGTGAGATCCCTGCAGGGCGGTCCAGACGATTGGTGCCGGATCTGGATTCTTCTCCGATCTTCATAGGGTGCGCCTTCGCCTGATGCTCATAGTCAACGTACATTCGAGAGATCTTCGGGGGTGTGCCCCTCTGGCTCCTCTAGTGCCACTCTGCCCCGCCCCTTCCCGGGCATCTTTGCGTCATGGAAAGGGACTCAGCCGTGGTGCTGCTCTGGAGCGGGGAGCAGAGTATCTGCTACGGGTGAGGGGGAGGCCTCGCAAAGCCAGGCTACTACCCTCATTCCGTGTGATTGTTGGCGACTGCACCTCACACATCAAAACTTTTGAAGATACGGTGACATGACGCACTACCTGTCGAGGAGATCATCCCGGAACTGTGGTGCCTGGTGCGCAATTGAGTCGGAGATGGCGGGAATCGCCGACCCATCGGATCAGGAGCGATTCCCGCAAGGAAAGGTTACTCTATAGGGATTACCGTCCCGGTCTCAACCGGAGCTTTCTTCAACCGGACCTCGAGAACACCGTTCTTAAACGAAGCGGTGGCGCCCTCCTCGATCACCTCGACAGGAAGCATCACTGTACGGCTCATATGACCGTAGATGCGCTCCCGCATGAAGAAATCCGTGGCTTCTTCCGTGGTCTCCTCTGCCCTCCGGCTTGCGATCTCCAGATGCTGTGGATCGAGGAGCCTGGCAACGACATCCTCTTTCTCGGCTCCGGGGAGGTCGGCAACGACGATCACCTCATCTTCGTGCTCCCGGACATCCACACGGAGGTCCCGGGTCACCGGGACAACCCGTCCTCTGATCTCTTCGCCTCGTGTACCGATTCCCCCGAGCAGGGATTGGAACCTGCTCTCCATCTCGGCCATGAGGTCATCGAAATCCTGCCATCTCGTTCGGTATGGCCCCCGTTCAATTCTTGCCATCTTTATGCTCCTATCGTATGGATAGCCCCAGAGCGATCTGGACGCTGAGGCTAACGTTAAGGTAGGGTTTTAGATATATAAGTATTGTTTTTAGGGCATCGGCGAGCTCTGATACTGTTGCGGCAATACCCAAAGGATCTGGAGTGATCCTTTGCCGATAGCTCGACCACCATCATCGCATCCTGCGCCAGCCAGACACACCTCATACGACAGCATCATTTTATTTTACCAGAGGGCGACTGTACTCCAGATGAAGAGGACTCGACAGAAAGACTCGAAGGATGATGACAAGGCCTGGATGAAGTGGGCTTACGCAGGAATTGCCCTGCTCATTGCGGTGGCCATGGTGGGCTCCTACATCGCCCCGGTCTTCAACAGGGGTCAGGCCGCCCAGGCCGGGAATATCGTGGTGATCGGCTACACCATCCGAGATGAGGCTGGCCGTCCCCTCATAACAACCGACCAGAACCTCATGGAGAGAGAGTACCAGAGAGGGAACATCGTCCTCCTATCCGGCGGCCTGGAGATCCCGGTCGGCGCACAGGTTTCAGGCGAGAACATCACCGTCATACCGGTCCTGCACCCCAATATCGGGGAATTCTCTGGCTTTTCCCTCCTCGGCTTTGAGAGAAACGCCATCTCCGAACGGTTGGTTGGGATGCGGCCGGGGGAGATGAAGACCGTCAGCTTCTCCTACGGAGAGAATAAGCTCGAGGAGAACCTGAATAAAGAGGATGCAGATGGCCTTGGCCTGAACATGACCGAGTGGAGCGTGGGCGATCTGGTCCCGCTTGGGCTGACCTCGTCCCCAGACATCCCCATAGGCAACGAGACCGCCCCGGCACCGGCGCTACGGTTTGGGAAAGTCACCGCCAAATCCCCGGACTCGATGGCCATCACCTACCGCTACGGCAGCGCTGAGGTCATGCTCTACAATATAATCGGATGATGATGTACCAATGGGTTTTTTATAGTCGCATCGCCCCATGGCATATATGACGGTGAAGGTGATAAGTTTCTTCCAGGAGGGGTGCATGGGATGCAAGGAACAGGCCCTGATCCTCACGGAAGTAGAAAAAGACCTTGGAATCGAGATCGAGGTGATCGATGCCGTGAAGAACCCGCAGTACATCAAGGAGCACAGGCTCCGGGTGACTCCCACGACCCTCATCATCGAGGATGGCGATGTCAGGGAGCGGATGGAGGGGTTCGTCCACCGCGAAGACCTCGAGGCCGCTATCCGCCGGAACCTGCCCGGATAGCCCGGGCTCCCCGGTTCCCTCTTCTGTGATGTCAGGGGTGCGACGCAAAACCCCATGAACACCGATATACCCTGCGGTGAGGCCAGATCCTGCCCATCGCATCCGGAGATCTTCCCCTCTACCTCCAGGGAGACGGGGAGGCATTGCCCGAACGGTTGCCGGGGAGCCGAACCAGCATCCCGCTCCCCC
>JAAZOW010000147.1 GCA_012797575.1 Methanomicrobiales archaeon
CCTCTGGGCGAGTGCGAAGCTTCAGGCTCTCGTGCGGGCGTTCTTCGAGCAGGGTAAGGTCGTCGCCGCCATCTGTCTTGCACCGGTCGTGCTGGCGCGGGCAGGTATCCTCGCCGGGCGGCAGGCAACGGTCTACCCGAGTCCTGTGGCAGTGCAGGAGATGAAGGGGGCCGGGGCAAACCTCGTGGATATACCCATCGTCGCTGATCGAGAGATCGTGACCGCGAACGGTCCCGAAGCCGCCGCCCAATTCGCGGACATCATCCTGACGAAACTGGAATGCTGAACGATACTGGAGGTGGTGAAGTGAGCCAGGCGGACTGCACCCTGGTGATCCCCGCGTATAATGAGGAGGCACGGATAGGGCCGCTCCTCGAGGAGCTCTCAGGGTTCTCCGGAGATCTGATCTTCGTCTGCGATGGGACCGATGCAACCTCTGCCGTCATCGGCGCGTTTGCAGACGATCATCCATCGCTCCGTATCAGGTGCCTGACATTCCCGTCCCGGCTCGGGAAGGGGGGAGGGATCGTGGCTGGGATCAGGGAGGCGCAGACCCCATACATCGGCTATATGGATGCCGATGGCTCGACGTCGCTATCCGAGATGGAGCGCCTCTTTGGCTGTCTGGCAACTGTTGATGGTGCCATCGGTTCGCGCTGGCTCCCGGGATCCGTACTTACAGCCCGACAAGATCTCAAGCGCAGGGTCGAGAGCCGCCTCTTCAACCTCATGGTCCGGCTGCTTTTCGGGCTCGATTACCGGGACACCCAGTGCGGCGCCAAGGTCTTCCGGAGAGAAGCGCTTGGGGCGGTCATCCCCTCCATCCGGTCGACCGGGTTTGAGTTCGATGTCGAGCTCCTCTGGCGGTTTCGGCAGACCGGCTACCGGGTGGAGGAGATCCCGATCACCTGGGAGAACCGGGATGAGTCGAAGGTGGGGGCAGGGGATGCAGAGGCGATGCTCCGTGGCATGCTCCGCCTCCGGTTCGGGTGAGGCTTTTTCGGGGCGCAAAGATTCGTCCCAGCTGGATCACACCGCAGTCATCATGCTGCTCCTGGTGCCCCTCTCAGCGATCGCGTCGGTGAAACTTGAGCGTGGACCATATCGACCAGAGTCAACGATTGTCCGGAGCGCACAGCAACTTGGGATCCCTGTTGGTCTTCCCCTTCGCCGCCATATACGTGCTGAGCGAGATAGGCGTGGTTCCAGCTCACGGTACCCCACCTCCTCATACTCTCGGCTATCATACTGGTCGTCGATATCGGGCTCTTCCGGTTGAGCGTATCCACGTTCAGGAGAGATGAGGTTACCACGAGGCGGGTTGGCCTTTTCATCTCAAGCCTTTGCATGGTAGATCCGCCCACTGTGCCTCCCCCCCCAGGGGGGACAAACCGCCAGGTTTTAAGGGGGTGCGCGTGGATGAATCCCTAGGAGGTGGTCGGGTGCTTGAGAAGACGGTCTTTGCAGAGGAGTTTGAAGAGGGGATGCAGGTCGATGCGCCTTTCGTCGTGGATACCGTGGATCTGAGGGAGAAGCGGGACGGCGGTAAGTATATCCACCTCACCATATCGGACCGGACAGGGCAGGGTGCCTGCAAGGTCTGGGGGACGGCCGACCACAACGGGGAGCGGGTCGAGGAATTTTGCCGCAGAATCCAGGTGGGAGAGGTTTACCGGGTGAGGGGCTATGCGAAGGTCTACAACGGCGCCTGTGAGGTGAACGTGAACGACGGGATCGCCTGCTTCGCGGCCCCGGTATCGGTGGACTTGGTCGATCCGTCGCTTTTTGTCTACGCGCCCGTCGACCATGCGGGCGTTCGCGGGGGACTTGCACGCATGATCGCAGCGATCGATGATCCGGGGATCTACGATCTCGTCTCCCGGGCCTTGAGCATGACAGAAGGGTTTCTTGAAGCGCCCGCCGCAAAACGCCGGCACCACGCCTACATCGGCGGTCTTGCGGAGCACACCCTCGAGACCGCGGAGATGGCGCTCTCCCTTGCCGGCAGCATCAGTCGGGCGGATATGGATACCGATATCCTCCTTGCAGGTGCCCTCCTCCATGATATCGGTAAGGCGTCGTGCTTCTGCCGCCGGGGGTTTTCGTTTGCCGCGCTCCCGGAGTACACCCTCGTTGGGCATACGGCGCTCGGGGCGGCAGCGCTCATGAAGTTCTCCGATGGGGTCGATCCTGCGCGGTTCAACCACATCCTCCATATCGTGATGGCGCACCACGGCCCCTACGGGGAGATCAAGCCCCGGACGCCGGAGGCCTGGGCGGTCCACTTCGCCGATAACGCGAGCGCCACCCTGCGGAGCGTATGCGACGATGTCAGCGATCTTGCGCCGGGGGAGGAGCGATTAGGGGCGCTGACGCGGCAGATGGTACACCGGTTCTGAAGATCGGCCTGTTATGCCAGGTCGGCGAGTTCACCGCGCCCGACGCCCGCCTGTCCCCTCTTCGCCGGCGGTGTATACGTCTTGAGGAGCAGCGAGAGCGAGACGACTGTCACCGATGAGAGGGCCATCGCGAGCGCCGCAAGCTCCGGCCGGAAGGTGATGCCGAAGGCGGGATGGAGCACGCCCGCTGCAAGCGGGATGAGGGCTGAGTTGTAGGCGAATGCCCAGAAGAGGTTCTGTTTGATCCGGGTCATCACCTTCCGGGAGAGCTCGATGGCCGCGACGGCATCGGTCAGGTCGTCGCGGATGAGGACGATATCCCCGCTCTCGATGGCGACATCCGTCCCACTCCCGATGGCGATCCCGACATCGGCCTGCGCGAGCGCAGGTGCATCGTTGATCCCGTCGCCCACAAATGCCACCACCTCGCCCTTCGCCTGGAGATTCCGGACTTCCCGGGCCTTGTCCTGTGGCAACACTCCTGCGTGGACATCCTCGATCCCGACCTCTCGCGCGATGGCGTTCGCCGTCCGCTCGTTGTCGCCCGTGATCATCGTCACCGCAAGTCCCATCCTCTTCAGGTCCGCGATTGCAGCCTTCGTCGTCGGCTTCAGAGTATCGGCTACGGCGAGGATGCCGGCAAGCCCACCGGATGCGGCGACGAGGACCGCGGTCTTCCCCTCATCCTGGAGGGCGGCTATCCGATCCTCGGCCTCTTCTGGAACTGTGGTGCCGTGCTCCTCGATGAACGGCTGGTTCCCGATCAGCACCTCCTCGTCCTCCACTACGGCACTGACCCCCCTGCCTCCGAAGGACATAAACCGTTCCGTTTCTGGAACTGAGATCCCGGCACTCTCCGCCCGCCGCACGACCGCTGCCCCGAGCGGGTGTTCCGAGTTCTTCTCGACCGCTGCCGCAATCGCGAGGACTCGGTCTTCCGGCATCCCGAACGTGATTACGTCAGTGACGTCCGGCCGCCCCCGGGTGAGGGTCCCGGTCTTGTCGAAGATGACCGTGGTCAGCCTCTCTGAGATCTCAAGCGCCTCACCGTTCCTGATCAGCACCCCGAACTCGGCGCCCCTGCCGATCCCGACGGTCACGGCGGTCGGGGTGGCGAGCCCGAGCGCACAGGGGCAGGCGACGACCAGAACCGATATGAGCACCGTGAGAGCAAAGAGGAGCGGGGCATCGAGGACCAGGTACCAGACGAGGAAGGCGACGGTTGCTATCGTAAGGACGACCGGGATGAAGTAGGAGACCGCGACGTCAGCGATCCGCTGCACCGGGGGTTTTGAGCCCTGGGCATCGCGGACGAGCCTGATGATCTGTGAGAGCACCATGTCTCTCCCGATCTTCTCGGCCCGGACCCGGAGGACGCCGTTCACGTTTAGGGTGCCGCCGACGACCTCATCGTCCTCCCGTTTATCCACCGGGATGGCCTCGCCGGTGATCATCGACTCGTCGACCGAGCTCTCACCGCCGACGACCATGCCATCCACAGGGACCTTCTCACCCGGCTTGATGAGGAGGATGTCGCCGACGACCACATCCTCGATCGGAACCTCGACCTCCCGCCCCTCCCGGAGCACCGTCGCGGTCTTCGGGCGGAGACCGATGAGGCTCTTGATGGCATCCGACGTCCTCCCCTTCGCCCGGGCCTCAAGGTAGCGGCCCAGTGTCAGGAACGCTGCGAGCATCACCGCGGTGTCGTAGAAGTTGAACGCGGGGGTGAGGACGATCTCAAACGTCCCAAGAAGGCTTGCACCATACGCGACGCCGATACCCATCGCGTACATGACGTCCATCGTCAGCGCCCGGTTGCGGAGCGCGGTGGCAGCCGCCCTGAATATGGGGGAGCTGACGTAGACGAAGACCGGGGCGGTGATGATGAGCATGATGAGGTTGATCGAGACCGGGAGGGCGGTTGCCCCCGGCGCCCCTGCGATCATGTAGAAGAAGAGCGGGATACTCACCGCAAGCCCGACGGTGAGTCGGCGGAACTTGTCCCGAAGATCCTCTTCGTGCATCCGGGCCTCAACATCCTCGGGGACCTCCCCGGCGAGCCCCAGATACTGGAAGCCTGCAGCCACGATGGCCGCCCGGATCTCGGATATGGTGACGATCGCGGAGTTGTAGGTTATCTCGACGGTCTCAGTGGCCAGGTTGACTCTGGCTTCATAGACACCGTCGAGACCGGCAAGCGATGACTCGATCACCCCGGCACAGCTTACGCAGACCATGCCACCCACCCGGACGGTGACCTCGTCATGCACGACCCCAAACCCGGCCTCGTTGACCGCTTGTTCAAGGTCAGCGAGACTGGTTTTTGCCGGGTCGTATTCTACGGTGGCGGTCTCGGCCGCGAGGTTGACCTGGGCGTCGTAGACGTCGTCCTGGCCCCGGAGGGCCCGTTCCACATTCAGGGCGCAGGATGCGCAGTGCATCCCGGAGATCTTAAGTTCCGCTTTCTTCTTTTCCTCCGGCATGGTACTACCTATTCTCGATCTCTGAGGCTAAAACATCTGCTATTTACCAATAGCCTCTTGCAAAAATCTCCCGATATGGTCGAGATATATCACTATCGGGGATCTAATCTTTTATACATAACATTATATATTTGGGACCTCCCATAGCGCCGTATCCTGAGGTGACTGTAGTGCAGAGAAGAGGTGTTCCAGTAGGGGAGAGACAGTATGATGTTGACCGTATGGCGTCGGAGCGGGACGTCGATGGGCTGATCGAGGCGCTGCAGAAGAGCAGCGATCCTGAGGCGCGCAGGAAGGCCGCCCAGAGTCTCGGCAAACCCGGCGAGAGGAGGGTTATCGAGCCACTCATCGGTGCGCTTGCCGATCCCGTTCAGGCCGTCCGGGAGGCGGCTGCGAACGCACTCGTCGTGGTCGGGACGCTGGCGATCGAGCCGCTGGTCACCCTGCTTGAACGGCCTGATATCGCGGCGGTATACGGTATGCCACGGGAAGTGTCCCGGGAGGGAGTCACCCAGATCGACCTTCTCGCCGGTCCGGAGGGTATACCGCCTGGGAAGAGGGCTCTCAGGCATGGGGGGGGCCTCACCCAGCATGACGCGTTTGGTGGTCCGAAGGATCTCAGGCGAGCCGGTGGTCGGCGAGCGCTCGAGGAGGGGGAAGAGGGGGGGATCGCCCAGCATGACCTTCTCGCTGGCCCGGAAGGCATACCGCCCGAGAAACGGACCCTCCAGCACCGGGTTTTAGCACAACATGACCTCCTCGCTGGCCCGGAGGGCGTGAAGGAGCACAAAGTGTTCTTCCCGGGAGCCAGGAGGACCGATGTCACGGTGGAAGAGGTCCCCCCCGGCATGAGACTGGGATTCCGGCGTGCGTATGCAGCCACCATCCTCGGTGAGATCGCTGATCCACGGGCAGAGGAACCCCTCATCCGCGCGCTCTCGGATGGTGATCCCCTCGTCAGGAGGGCGGCCGGGAGTGCGATCATGAGGTTCCGCGAGAAACGGGGTGAACCAACGCCGGTGTCACCAGCATCCAGGTGATACCGGGATATGTCGGTTCTGGTGCGTGGAATGGATCGCCACCCCTCCGTGGCGCCTTCGTGGAGGGGTGTGAGATCCTGGTCAGACAGAGGGTATAATAAAGGAAGACCGCACAAGTTAGACCCCGTAGGCAACCAGGGTGCAGCCAATCCTGAACTCCTTTCGACCCGCTGGCGGCACACGCCTCTATGGTATCTCCGGCGCGAAGGTCGCTCCGGGCGTATTCTCTATGGAAGGCGCTGTAGGTGCCAGGATCGGTCCGGCAGGCAATGTCTGCCACCCCGGGAGACCGGACCACCGCCTTCCCATGATCCTTCGTCGGGATGGCGGGAGCTCCGGCCTATGCGAAAAGAACGAGTCCTGAGGGGATCTTGGAGATCTCCGGACCCCTTCCGCGGGCTCGAGTGATTATACAATGATAACGGAAATAGCAGAAAACCACGTCATCTTCTACTGTGGTCGATGTCAGCACCGATGGACGGCAGAATCAACCAATAAACCGATCGGGTGCCCGATCTGTGGAAACTACAGCACAATTGGACGCACTGAACCGAGGCAGAGAAGGAGAAGAAGGCAGAGATAGAAGCCATCCAGGGTCTGGGTGGCGATTGCCCGATCATCATCTTGAGATCGCGACAGAGATGTGTGATTGATCACCCGTATTTGAGACCTCGACTGCAATCTCCGGGCTGAAAGGCCCCGAGCTGCTCCCGACGACAGGAGAGTCCGGTATTCAGACCCGGGCAGGAGCGGCGACCCCTTCTCATCGCCTTCTTCTCACCCTCACCGACTCCGCGTGGGCGCAGAGCCCCTCGGCATCGGCGATGGTCTCCACGACATCCCCGATCGCTTCAAGCCCCTCCTTTGTGATCATCTGGACCGTTGAGCGACGGCAGAAGTGGTTGACGTCAAGCCCTGAGTAGAGGCGAGCATACCCCGCCGTCGGGAGGACGTGGTTTGTCCCTGAGGCGTAGTCGCCGCAGGCTACTGCGGTGTAGGGACCGACGAAGACTGATCCGGCGTTTTGGATCTGGGTGAGGATGCTGAGCGGATCTGCCACCTGGAGCGAGAGGTGTTCGGGCGCGATTCTGTTGGCCGCCTCCACCGCCTCATCGATGTCGTCGACGATGATGTAGCCGGAGTGTTCGAGCGCTTCCTCTATGATCGTGCGCCGTGCAGCACCCTTCGCCATCCGTCTCACCTCTTCGCCGACACTGTCTGCGAGGGTCGCATCCGTCGTCACGAGGACGCAGGCGGCGCTTGGATCGTGTTCTGCCTGGGCGAGGATATCGGCCGCGATGAAGGTCGGGTTCGCCGTGCTGTCCGCAAGGACCGCGATCTCGCTCGGGCCCGCGGGGAAGTCGATCTCGACTGTGTCCCGGAGAAGCATCTTTGCGGCGGTGACAAAGATGTTCCCCGGTCCGACGATCTTTTCCACCGCCGGAACGGTCTCCGTCCCTATCGCCATGGCCGCGATCGCCTGGGCGCCGCCGATCCGGTAGATCTCGTTGATCCCGACGATATCGAGCGCCACGAGTGTTATCGGGCTTATCGGCGGCGGGGTGCAACAGCAGATCTCCTCGACACCGGCCACCACCGCTGGGATCGCGCACATGAGCACCGTCGAGGGGTATGCCGCCCGCCCCCCGGGGATGTAGGCCCCGACCCGGGCAAGCGGTGTCGTCTTGACGCCGAGGGTGATCCCGGGTTCCATCTCCTGGAGCCAGAGATCGCGTCCGCGCTGCAGCTCATGGAAGTCGCGGATCCGCACTTCAGCCTGCACAAGGCTCTCGACCAGCTCGGCATCCACCAGATCGTAGGCCGCCTCCCGTTCATCATCCGGGACAGCAATATCGACGAGATCGATGCCGTCAAACCTCTTCGTCAGATCGATCAGGGTTCCATCGCCCCCTGAGCGCACCTTCTCGATGATCTCAGAGACCGGGGCCCTTACCTGGTCGAGGTCTGAACGTCTCCCGGCGATCCAGGTCTCGATATCAAGCGCCTGCCACATGGGGAAGAGGGTTGGCGGGTTGAACCGTTAAGGTTTCGACACTCCTGCATGAAGGGTTCATGAGAATCTGTTCACCAAGTTGTATTTGTAAGCATTTATAATAATATTTAAATACAATGTCTTCCCGACTATCCCCCGTATGAAACCGAGATCATGGATGCCCCTTCTGGGCATCATGGTAGTACTCCTGGCTGCATGTGCCGTCACCATCTCAGCGCAGGAGGCTGCAAACCCGGATGTGCTTCGGATAGCAACGACCACGAGCCTCTACGATACCGGTCTCCTCAATGAGCTCGAAGACATGTACGAGAACATATCCGGCGTAGATGTACAGATCATCGCTCAGGGGACGGGTCAGGCACTCGACACTGCCCGGCGCGGTGATGTCGATCTGGTGACCGTCCACTCGCCGGGGCTTGAGGATGAGTTCATCGCCGAAGGCTATGGTATCAACCAGCGCTGTTTCGCCTACAACAACTTCCTCATCGTCGGGCCAGCATCCGACCCGGCGGGGATCGCGAACAAGACTCCTGTGGAGGCGTTTGAGGCTATCTATGTCGCCGGAACGAACAACACTCCGGGCGTGGCCTTCATCTCTCGGGGTGACAACTCAGGCACCCACAACCGGGAGCAACAGATCTGGAAGGCCGCCGGCCACAACTACACAGAGGATATCCAGGACTCCGGGCCCTGGTACCTTGAGACCGGGAGCGGCATGGGTGATACCCTGACCGTCGCCAACCAGAAGAACGCTTACACGCTCACTGATATCGGGACGTACCTTGCCTTTGAGAGCCATCTGAGCCTTGTAGAGCTCGTGACTGAGGGTGACCAGCTCCTCAACCGTTACAGCGCGATCGCCGTCAACCCCGAAAAGGCATCAGGCGTCAACATCGATGAAGCCAACAGATTCATCGACTGGATCATATCAAACGAGACGAAGAAGTTCATCGGCGAGTATGGCGTTGCGGAGTTCGGCCAGCCGCTCTTCATACCGCTCTACGAGCCTGAATGCACCGGGCCGCCGTTCAACTGCACCTGCACGGGGAATGTGAGCGTAACGGCGTGAGATCGGGGTCGCTCA
>JAAZOW010000226.1 GCA_012797575.1 Methanomicrobiales archaeon
AGACTGGTGATCGCTGGGTGTGGTCTTACCCCGATCCAGTTTCTATAAAGCACATTATATAATAGTTTCTAGTAAATATCTGGGCTTATATCACGAGTAAAATAATAAAACAAGCTCCTGAAAAACCCCTTTATCGTCGATGTTCTTTTATTTCAGGAAAAATTTTTACCGAGGATATATATAGGATCTTCCTGTCCGGTGGGTTGTGGCAGGAATTTCTTCAGACCCGCGCTGTATC
The DNA here is from genome assembly GCA_012797575.1 of Methanomicrobiales archaeon. Lineage (GTDB taxonomy): Archaea > Halobacteriota > Methanomicrobia > Methanomicrobiales > Methanoculleaceae > Methanoculleus. Next base: position 239 of record JAAZOW010000226.1, read on the forward strand.
CTGCGGTGGCCGGGGGATCATTCACGGAGAAGGGCAACCCGGGAACCGACCGGGATACCAACATCTGCACCGATCGGGCCGCACTTCACCGTCAGCAGGTAGGCGATGGATGGGAGGTCGCGGTAGTCAGAGAGCGACTCGTAATTGGCCATGCCCTTGGCTATGATGAGTGTCGCACGGTCAAGGGCGTCGGAGAGGGCCGGCGGGACTACATCCAGATTGAGGCCGAGCTCCGCGACGCCGTCTGCAGAGGTGGTGAGCAGGTCTACCCGGCGATCGAGCCCGAGCGCCAGTGCATCCTCAAGGGTTGCATCATTTAGGATCGGTGCACCCCTGACGACGAAGGTGACATGGGATCCGTTCTTTTTGAGATAGTCTGCCAGGAGCGCATCAAAGACGATCTCTCCGCAGTTATCGGCGAGGTAGACCACGCGTGAGGTGAGGGGCTCTATAGCATCGGTATCGTCAACCGTCAGCCCTGCCGCAAATTCGCGGCGGAAGAACTCAACGAAGTTATCGGTGACGGTGTGGGCCTCTGAACCATAGTCCAGTGTGTTCCCGATGACCGATGCGAGCACGAGATCGCGGAACGTTGAGAGCTCCCCTTTTACCCGCCGGCAGACTGCCAGCGCATCTTTGGTATTGGCCTGCTTTAAGGGATAGTAGGGATCAGTATCTTCGAGCATCCGGTAGGCAAGGCGGTGCACCCGGCTCGCTATGACTGGTGCGGGCACCGGATCTGCGAATATGTGCAGGAGTTTATCTCGGCACGCATCGACAACCTCCTGTACGAGCGCCTCATCACCAGTGCAGAGCCGGCTCTCATACTCGACGCGGGAGATCAGACAATCCATGCAGGTTTCTTGAAGTCTCATGGTGCAGTTAACTGGGTTCGAAGATGTGAAAAATGATACGATGGGGCCACTGCGATTCGAACGCAGGTCAGAAGACCCCCAGTCTCCTAGGATGCCAGGCTACCCTATGGCCCCTCCCTCATACTATGTGAGGGATTCACACATATATCTTCGCTTTGTGGGGGGAGAAGGGGGGCTATACGCGCATTCTCTTGTACTCTTCGATGCTCTGTGTCAGCTGTTTCAGTTCGCTACCGGTGATCTCCATTCTGCCTGTCAACATCTCGACCTCATCGAGGAGTTGCTGGATGCGCACATACATAACATACATGACGAATAACAGACAGATGATGACGAAAGAGAGCAAAATTATCATAATCGTGTTGATATCCATAATCAATCTCTCCTGAACAATGCGCGGGTAAGACGTTCAATAAACCCTTCCTGTACTGTATCTGGCTTCTCTTCAACAGGGAAGCCAGCCATTGCAGCCGCAATCTTCCGGAATGCTCTCGATGATTCGGAGTCCGGATACGCCATGACAACCGGTGCTCTGGCCGCAGCTGCTCTTCGAACATTTGGGTCTTCGGGGATCATACCGATGACCTGCACACCGAGCGTCTCCTCGATCTCCCTCCGACCGGCATCAGCGCTCTCCAGAGCCGCGCGGTTGAGAATCGCTCCCCTGACAGTGCCACCGACCGTCTCTGTCAGTATCTTGACCTTCAGTGCATCCACAAGTGAGGAAATCTCAGGATTCACAACAAGTATCACTTCGTCTGCCATGGTGAGTGATAAGATTGCATCTGCACTGATACCGGCAGGTGCATCAAGGAACAGGAAATCGCAACGGTCAGTGAGATCCAGCATCACGTCCTTGAGTCGATCCGTATCTGCATTCTGAAACTCTTGGAGTGATAGGCCGCCCGGCACGACCTTCAGGCCGTATGGCCCCTCATAGATCGCATCCTGGATCTCTGCCTTCCCGGCCAGAACCTCGTGAAGTGTTATCGGTGTCTCTGCAAGCCCTAGA
>JAAZOW010000089.1 GCA_012797575.1 Methanomicrobiales archaeon
GAAGAGTGTAACGGCCTTGGAATCAGGATGGAGTTTGACCCCGACCTGATCATACCCGATAAGAACAAATGCATCGCCGAGGGCGCCGTCGCCCTCTACCGGAACTATGTCGACGGTTACCGGGTGCACCACCTCTCGGCGGTGGCCGACCGCTACGGGTTCTCGGTCTTAACCCCGATCAGGGACCTCACCGACCGGCAGTACAACGCTCTGGTGTACGGCTCAGACGAGGCCCTCCGGTTCTCGGTGAAGGCGAAGAACAGCGATGCATCCTGGTCGCATACCGGGAGGTGGGAGGGGCTTGTGCCCCAGGCCGAACGGCTCCACAGCCAGACCCGCTCGGAGTACCGCCGCCGCGACCTTGAGCGGTTCATGCGGATCCTGCCCTGCCCGAGATGCGGGGGAAGAAGGCTCAAGGAGAAGGTCCTCGCCGTGAAGGTGGGCGGGAAATCCATAGCCGATGTCACCGATCTCTCCATAACCGGAGTGCTTGCGTTCTTCCGGACCCTTACTCTCACCGAGAGTGAACGCGAGATATCGCAGCAGGTCTTCAAGGAGATCATCGCACGGCTCGAGTTCCTGGAGCAGGTCGGCGTCGGCTACCTGACCCTCTCGCGGAGCGCAGGGACGCTCTCAGGGGGTGAGGCGCAGAGGATACGGCTTGCGACGCAGATCGGGTCGAACCTGATGGGCGTCCTCTACGTCCTCGACGAGCCCTCTATCGGCCTGCACCAGCGCGACAACAAAAAACTCCTCGCCACCCTGCAGCATCTCCGCGATCTCGGGAATACCCTTGTCGTGGTCGAGCACGACGAAGAGACGATCAGGAGCGCCGATTGGGTCGTGGATATGGGTCCCGGCGCCGGGCTCCACGGAGGCGGGATCGTCGCTGAAGGCCCACCGGAGACGATCGCGAGAGATCCCGCCTCGCTCACCGGGCGCTACCTCTCAGGCGACCTCAAGATCGACGTACCCCCCACCCGTCGGAGGAGCGACCGATTCATACGGCTCTCGGGTTGCAGAGGAAACAACCTCAAGGACATCGACGTGGAGATCCCCATAGGCGTCCTGACGGTCGTCACCGGTGTCTCGGGGTCGGGGAAGTCCACGCTCATATACGAGACGCTCTACCGGGCGCTGATGCAGGAGCTCCACGGCTCGCGGGAGGCTCCAGGGGAGTACAGCGGTCTGGCGTTCGACGACGAGATCGATAAGGTCATCGTCATCGACCAGAGCCCCATAGGGAGGACGCCGCGCTCGAACCCGGCGACCTACACGAAGGTCTTTGACGATATCCGCAGGGTCTTTGCCGAGACGAAGGAGGCGAAGGTCCGGGGCTACAAGCCCGGCCGGTTCTCGTTCAACCTCAAAGGAGGCCGGTGTGAGGCCTGCCAGGGCGACGGGCTCATCAAGATCGAGATGAACTTCCTCCCCGACGTCTATGTCGAGTGCGAGGAGTGCAAGGGGGCACGCTACAACCGTGAGACCCTTGAGGTGAAGTACCGGGAAAAGTCCATAGCCGATGTCCTGGATATGAGCGTCGAGGAGGCGATGACCCTCTTCGAGAACGTTCCTGCGATCAGGAACCGGCTTGAGACGCTCTCCCGGGTGGGACTTGGCTACATCAGGCTCGGGCAGAGTTCCACCACGCTCTCGGGCGGTGAGGCCCAGCGGATCAAGATCACCCGGGAGCTCTCGAAGAGGGCCACGGGAAAGACGATCTACCTCCTCGACGAGCCGACGACCGGGCTGCACTTCCACGACGTGAAGAACCTGATCGCGGTCCTCGATGACCTGGTGGCCCGGGGGAATACCGTGGTTGTGATCGAGCATAACCTGGACGTCATCAAGTC